>JBAXUL010000147.1:0-8471 GCA_037129695.1 Prolixibacteraceae bacterium | reverse complement strand
TCTTTTCATGACGGTAGGGCGTCGATCAATTGTATTTTGTGGGAAGGCCGGCTCCCGTGCCGGCCTTGTTTTTAGCTTGTCTTCAGCTTGTCGTACCCATGTTTTCCAAAATAAAATGAAAAGAAACTCTTCCCCTGCAGGAAGAGCTCCTTCGTTCCGGCAGGGCCGCAACGGTTGCATTGTAAAAAAATGAACTTCTCATTTTAGGCATGGCTCAATTCGCTTTCGGTTTTGCTATAACAGCACGTTTAATAACAATACTCCGGCAAACAGATCGGTAAAACAGGTTTTTAAAGGTGCTCGTTTTTGATTTGTCGGAAAATCAAATCTGTTATACCAATTTTAATAAGAATAAAATGAAAAAATCTTGATCTAGATCAAGAAATTACGAGGTAACAAAAATAATATTATGTTTGAAAGAAATTACATTTCTAAATATAAAGTATTTATATACAACAATATGTGAGTATATAATAATATAAAAAATGTTAACTATAATATTTTTTATATTTTGAGTTTGCTCTTTTTTCCCCTATAAATTTAGCCAGACCAATCTCCCGCCGAAGGTGATACGACAGAAATTGGATGCAATTGAAGCAGCCGAAGGTGTTATAATTTTTGGGATTTTGTCGTCAATTACCCGAAGGTGAATAATAGACGTTTACTGATACATCGGGAGAAACCTGGTCCTTAACTGATCGTTGTGGATACGACTCAGTGTTTCTGGTGTCAGACCCAGAAAGGAGGCAACGTGGATAAATTTAACCCGGTGAATCATGCCGGGATGGTCAGTCAGAAACAAATTGTATCTCTCCACCGCAGTCATGTGAATGTTCTGGAACAATCGCTTCTCCTTGATGAGAAAATACCTTTCAAACAACAACCGGGCAAGATTGGAGATTTCGAGATTGGTCTCCATTAATCTTCTGAATACCATGGTGTCAAGACGAAAAAAGGTACAATCCTCCAGTGCCTGGTAGGATCGCTCGGCCGGCATTTTGGTGATCGCCCCAAATGGTTCCCTTTCCTGCCACAGGGTGACAGTGATCTCCTGCTCATTGTCTGTTGTATAACCCCTGACGATTCCTTGTTTAATGATATAGAGGTAGGAATTCTCCTTTCCCTGCTGGATGATTATCTTTCCTTTGGGAACGTGGATTTCTACAACGTGGTTTTGTATCAGCTGTCGCCCTTTGGCAGAAACCTCCATATACTTGTCCAGAAATTCAAAAATTGATCCCATAGGTGAACTTGATTAGGTATTGTCTTCTAATAACGTGACAACCAGCACGCTGATTGGCCATGATTGTGACCAGAATATTTGTCCCTTAAATTTTTCTTAAAATTTTGAATCTCCCGGTAATCAAAACCGATTATTTTTTGTAGGACAATTCTTATTTTATTTGTGGTAGAAAGTCCTAGATGCCCCGTAATTTTTATGGTATTCACATCAGTGAAGTGAGAAGTCATCCTGAACAACAAGGGTCGACCTTTGCGCTTCAATACTGGAAATATAATGTGCCATCTGTTGCTTGCTGAATTCCAACTATGGCGGCTATTTATCTCCCCCAAAGGAAAATTTTGGAGTCGAATTTAGTCCGGTATTTGGACCGTACTCCACTCAAGAGCTTCGAGGGGAGTAAAAAATGAGCAGCTGGTAATGTAGTTCCATATTTTGCACGACAAACCAAATTGTTTATCCTTAGGAGTTTATGGGCTAAAAATCTGTTAGTGTCGGTTGCTGAATGAAATAGACGGCAGGTGAAAACAAAAGTGATATCATACAAATATTGTATCTTTGAATCATGACAAACAACGACATTATTAAGAAACTGAGAGTGGCCCTTCAACTGAAGGACGATGACATCGTGAAGATTCTGGCTTTGGTTGATTTTAAGACAACCACCACAGAACTCGGAGCCATTTTTCGCAAGGAAGACCATCCCAATTACAAGGAGTGCGGGGATCAGTTGCTTCGGAATTTCCTGAACGGACTGATCATTCACCTTCGCGGACCGATGGATAAACCTCCGGTGAGCGCTTTAGAGCCTTCAAAGAAAATTATCCTTCGGAAAGGAAAATGAAAAATGAAAAGTGAAAAGTGAGGGACTCCGGGAAGCGCAAGCAATAGCTTCAAGAGATAAGAAATGAGTTATGAGTTATCACGTAAAATTTGATTAAAGCGTTCTTTTCTTTTTCCTTTAACTTCTGAAAGCTGTTAGCTTTTAGTCAGACTCTAAAATTATGATCAGAGCGTTCCTCATTTTTCATTTTTGCCTTTAGCCTTCTTTCAGACAGTAACAGATACACATGATGAACCAAACAAATTCAATTCTGAAAGGTGATCCCGGAGTGGTGAAAGCCTGGGTCATGTACGACTGGGCCAATTCAGTGTATCAACTGACCATTGCCTCCACCATTTTTCCCATTTATTACAATACGGTAACGCGTCATGGGGATGATTTCATGGTCTCTTTCTTCGGTATGAAAGTCGTCAACACCGTTCTATATTCCTGGGCCATTGCTGCTGCCTACCTGATTGTTGCGGCAGGGTCCCCGCTTTTCTCCTCCATTGCCGACTACACCGGGCGCAGAAAAGGTTTCATGCGGGCTTTTACCTGGATCGGCGCAATCTCATGCGGAGCGCTCTATTTTTTTGATCCGCAGCACGTTGAGCTAGGAATCATCGCCTTTACCTTGGGTACGGTGGGTTACGGGGGAAGCATCGTTTTTTACAACTCATTTTTACCTGTCATTGCCGAACCGGAAGATCAGGACAGGATCAGCGCCAGGGGCTATTCGATGGGTTATCTCGGAGGAGTGGTCCTTTTGCTCTTTAACCTGCTGATGATCATGAAGCCCGGTCTTTTCGGGTTTGCACCGGAATCCTCGCAGCCCGCAAGAATATCGTTCGTGACCGTTTGTATTTGGTGGATTGGTTTCTCTACCCTGACTTTCCGAAAACTTCCCAAATATACTTTTGCCAAACGGCTGCACCATGAAAATGTTTTCACCAACGGGTACAAGGAACTGAGAATGGTTTTCAGACAGGTTCGCAGCTCCTACAGACTGAGTGTTTATCTGCTCGGGTTCTTTTTTGTCATGATGGGAATACTCACCACCATGTTCATGGCAGCAACTTTCGGAGAGAAGGAATTGGGACTGAAAGAGGGAGTGCTCATTCCGACCATTATGATCATCCAGCTGGTGGCCATGTTCGGAGCCTGGTTTTTCGCAAAGTTATCAGGCAAAATCGGCAATCTCAGGGCAATGATCGTTTCTGTCATCATTTGGATCATCGTCTGTATTTATGCCTTCACCATCACGCAGGCATCCGGTTTCATCATGGCCGCATTCGTGATCGGCATCGTGATGGGTGGCTCACAATCCCTGGCCAGATCAACCTACTCGAAGATGTTGCCTGAAACAACCGACCACACTTCATATTTCAGTTTTTACGATGTGACGGAAAAATTGGCCACAGTGGCAGGAACCTTCAGCTTCGGTATCATCGAAGCGATTACCGGCAGCATGCGTTATTCGGTTCTGGCGATTACCGTATTCTTTGGAATTGGGCTGGTGTTTTTGATCCTGCTGCTGAATACCAAGGCAAAATGAAAAGTGAAAAATGAGGGACTCCGGGAAGCGCAAGCAATAGCTTCAAGAGATAAGAAATGAGTTATGAGTTATCACGTAAAATTTGATTAAAGCGTTCTTTTCTTTTTCCTTTAACTTCTGATAGCTTTTTGTTTTTTTTTATACTCTAAGAAATGCACAAATAGTAATGTTGTATTTTTTTCTTTGCGGGCTTTGCGCGACACAACTGGCAGAATCCTCAAAACATGGGAATCAGCATCTAGGACATTTAAATGTTCTTTTAACTTAATTCTGATCAGAGCGTTCCTCACTTTTGCCTTTCTCCTTTTGCCTTCTTTTTAGTGCAAACCTGACAAGCAATATCATCACCGGCACCTCCACCAATGGCCCAATGACTGCCGCAAAGGCTTCTCCCGAATTAATGCCGAAAACTGCGATGGCAACGGCAATGGCCAGTTCGAAATTATTGCTGGCAGCTGTGAAGGAGAGCGTTACTGCCTTTTCGTAACTCGCACCTGCTTTCTTACTCAGGAAGAAGGAGCCTGTAAACATCACTACAAAATAGATGATCAGCGGGATGGCGATGATTACAACATCCAACGGTATCTTCACGATGTATTCGCCTTTGAGCGAGAACATCACGATAATTGTAAAAAGGAGAGCAAACAAAGTCAGGGGACTTATTCTGGGAATGAATTGGGTGTGATACCACTCCTTGTTTTTGATTCTGATGAGGATCAATCTCGTCAGAAATCCCGCAACAAATGGAATTCCAAGATAAATCATGACGCTTTTGGCTATCTGGCCAATCGTGATGCTTTCAACCGCCGCATTGGTTGGCAATCCAAACCATCCGGGCAGTACCGCGATGAAAACATAGGCATAAACTGAAAAAAGAAGCACCTGGAAGATTGAGTTAAAAGCGACAAGGGCTGCCGCATATTGGGTGTCTCCTTTGGCCAGGTCGTTCCAAACGATCACCATGGCGATGCACCTGGCCAGACCGATCAGAATAATGCCGTACATGTAGGGTAGATTGGCATTGTCCACACCCGGAAACAATTTAAAGAATGAAATAGCGAGTCCGAACATCAGGATGGGTCCGACGATCCAGTTTTGAATCAGGGAGATCCAGAGAATCTTCGTATCCCTGAAGACATCACCCAGCTCTTCGTATTTTACCTTGGCGAGCGGCGGATACATCATCACAATCAAACCGATGGCGATGGGCAGGTTGGTCGTACCCGATGACATGCTGTTCCAGAACTCAGACACCCTCGGACTCATCCATCCTGATAAGACCCCAATGAACATGGCCAGGAAAATCCAGAGAGTCAGGTACCGGTCTAAAAAATTCAAACGTTTGGGAGTAGTCATGGTATTAATTTGAAAATTTTTAAATGAGGGAAATGTGCAGATTGAAATTACACTGGTTTTTCGGCATAAACTGTTATGCTGAAAATTCCGGCACCTGAGGTTTTGAATTGGTCGAGTTCGTCCTTGTTCAGGTAATTCATCAGGATTTCATCCGGAACAGTAACCGCCTTTTCCTTGTGAATCTTCAGGTTGACGAAACCGGTATATTTTGTGATTTCAAGGTATTGATTCAACTGTATGGCTCCTGAAACACATCCGGCATACATCTCCGCCGCATCCTGAATTTTTTTTGGTAGTTCACCTTTCAGAACGACATCCGAAACAGACAGGTGTCCGCCTGGTTTCAGTACCCTGAAAATTTCCCTGAAAGCTTTCTTCTTGTCGGGAACCAGATTCAAAACGCAATTGCTGATAACCACATCCGCAGTATTTCCGGAAATGGGCATCTCTTCTATGTCGCCAAGCAGGAATTCGACATTGTTGAAATTCAGTTGGGAGGCATTGATCCTCGCTTTGTCAATCATTGGCTGGGTCATGTCCAATCCGATGACGCGCCCGGTTTCGCCCACCATTGCCCTGGCCACGAAGCAGTCGTTTCCGGCTCCCGAACCCAGATCAATCACGGTATTCCCCTGTCTGATCTGCGCAAATTCAGTGGGTATTCCGCAGCCGAGACCAAGATCTGCTTCCGGATTGTAGCCCGCCATGGCATCATAACTTTCACTGAAAATGGTGTAATCAACTGAAGAGCAACAACCTGTTGCTCCGCAGCAGGAGGTTTCGTTTTGCAATTTGCTCTGTTTGGCAATCTCTCCGTATTTTTCACGGATAACTGATTTGATATCTTCGGCTTTCATCCTTTTGGTTTTATTTCAGTTTGGTATAATTTGTAGAATGCATCTTTGATTTCGTCCCGTACCCGGATAAATTCGCTCCGGATAAATTCCTCTGAACCTGTCACATGAGAAGGGTCATCAAAGCCAATATGCAACCGATGTTTCACACTTCCGATAAATGCAGGACAGGCCTCATTGGCACCACCGCAGACGGTAATCACATAGTCCCATGCTTCGCCAAGATATAAATCAACCGAATCTGACGAATGGTGACTTATGTCGATTCCGATTTCGTTCATTACTTCAACGGCTTTTGTATTGAGCCTGCCGGAGGCTTCAGTGCCGGCAGAGCATACCGTGAGGGCATGGTCAAAGGATTGAAGAAATCCGTGGGCCATCTGGCTTCGGCAGCTGTTTCCGGTACAAAGGATTAAGATTTTCATGAAAGGAAGATGAGAGGTTGAGAAGATGGGAAATAGAATATGAATTAACAGTTGCAATCTATGTCGGATGTGCCGATTTCCTTGAAGAATTCGGTGAACATTCCTTTGTATTTGCTCAGAACTGTGTTACATATACAATAATTGATTTTCAATCCGTCGATTTCACCGTGGATCAGTCCAAGGTCACGGAGTTCCTTCAAATGCTGGGAAACCGTCGTTCGGCTGAGCGGGATAAAATCGGATATGTCGCCGGATATGCAGGATTTGGTCTCTGCCAGGTATTGCAGGATGGCCAGGCGGGCAGGGTGGGAGATCACACGGGCAAACCGCGCCAGATACTGCAGGTTTTCTTCAAATTTTTGAGAGTTGTTCATTTTATCTATTTCTAATGACGCAAACATACGACATTGTTTTCATTCCTCATAATTTTCAGTATAAAAAATGTTATGTGTTTATTATCTTATTGCGAAATGTCATTCTTCTGACAGATTAAAGTCCTACTTTTGCATCAACTGATCAAATTCTATTTGTTCAGCCTTCAATTGCTTTCAGTAATTCGAATATTCGTATTATTAAGCCAAATAGTAAATATAAGCCATGAAGCCAAAAATAGCTGCCCAATCGGGGACTTTCGAATCGAGCGATGTTATATTTCTGATTGAGCCATTGCCCAATCATTCGGGAAGAAAGATTGAACTTGATTCAACCGTGATGCACCAGTATGGTTCGAGTTTCAGGCAAATCGTTGACGATATGCTTGATCGATATGATTTGACAGACATACACCTGATCGCGAAAGACAAAGGAGCACTTGAGCCAACCCTCAAGGCGAGACTGGAAACAGCTATCAAGCGTTCGCTCGACCTGCAGGAAGGTACGCTTAAGTAATTGACAAGCAATTATTTGCAATTGACAATTGGAAGGTGCAGGACTCATTTAAAACCTATCTCAAATAATTGATTCGGGATGAAGAATTTTAAGAATCGCAGGACCATGCTTTACATTCCCGGTAATAATCCGGCGATGATTCAGCAGGGTGGAATTTACGGTGCAGACAGTATTCTGCTTGATCTGGAAGATGCTGTTGCCCTGAACCAGAAAGATGCAGCCCGCACCCTGGTTCGCAACATGATCAAGGTGACCAATTTTTATGATGCGGAGGTTTGTGTCAGGATCAATCATCTGAGCACTCCTTTCGGGTTGGCAGACCTGGAAGAGATCGTTCCGCTTCAGCCTTCGGCCATCCGTTATCCCAAGACCGAATCGCCTGAGGAGGTGATCGAATTGTTGAATATCATCGAAAGAATTGAAGACAGGCATGGTCTTCCTCACAACAGGATGACTCTTCACGCGATGATCGAAACGGCCATGGGAGTCCAGAATGTGTTCAATATTGCCAGCAAGTTCAGCAGGATCGATGCCATCACCATCGGCGGACAGGATCTGACCGCTGACATGAACATCGTCTATACTCCGGACGGTACCGGAATTGATTTTGCCCGCAAGCGGATCGTCATGGCTGCCAAGGCAAGTCACATTGATGTGATTGATACGGTTTTTCCGGATGTCAATGACGAAGAGGGGTTGAGGAAAGAAACCGAATATGCCAGAAAGATTGGATTTACGGGCAAGGCCGTCATCAATCCGCGTCAGATCGATGTGGTACATGAAGTATTTACTCCAACAGAGGAGGAGGTCAGAAAAGCCTATCATATCGTGAAGGAGTTCAGGGCCAACAGTGCCGCAGGTATCGGCGTTTTTGCCATTGACGGCAAGATGGTGGACGCACCGATCGTAGCACGGGCGGAATATGTGCTGAGACTGGCGAATGTGACAGTGGGCTGATATTTCACGCCAATTGAAAAATATTTTCTTTGCGGCGCTTTGCGGGCTTTGCGCGAAAAAACAGGTCACGCAAAGCTCGCAAGGGATCGCAAAGAAGAAAGAAGAATGGTTTGGCGACCAAAACAGGAAATTTCAAGAAAAGAAAAGCATAAAATATCAATACCATGTTAAACAGTTTAGGAAGGGAAATCCCCGAGTACATTGAGGGAATCGGGAAGCTGGAACCTTTTCAGGGGGCGCTCACCAAGCTGAGCAAAGGATGGATGAACCTTTTGTCGCAAGGGTACAATAATTGCTGGGGTTGGTAAATTTCGAATAATTTTCTTTGCGGCGCTTTGCGGGCTTTGCGCGAAAAAACAGGTCACGCAAAGCT
>JBAXUL010000146.1:0-8497 GCA_037129695.1 Prolixibacteraceae bacterium | reverse complement strand
TAGCCCCAAAATTGCGTGCCTCTGTCTTTTTTCAAAAGTTGCAGCTGGTACTCATCCTTCCACTTGTCTCCCTCACGCACCCACTCTTTCTTAGTCCCGGCCAATACGAATCCCGCATGGGTGAAAAGTTTCATGCTTGCATCGTTGTCGGTAAGGATGTTGGCATAAATCTGGTGAAGGTTGAGCTTTTCGAAGCAGTAGCTGATCATCAGGTTCAAGGCTGCAGAAGCAAATCCTTTGGACCGGTTTTCCGTTTTGTGAATCAGTACTCCGATTCCAACCCTTTCGTGAAATGGATCAAAATCAAACAGGTCAATGGCGCCTACCGTTTCCCCGTTAAGGGTCTCAATCATCATCCTTAACTGCCGGGTCTCATAAATATCTTTGTCAGAATTCTTGATGTACAGCGCCAGCAGATATTTCGAAAAGGGGTTGACCGTATTGCTGACGGTCCAGTTCTCTTCGCAGTTTTCCCATTCGTACAGGAGGTCAATGTCTTCAGGCTCCAGAGCACGCAAGGTAATCAGGTCGTCTTTCAGGTATGGCTTCATGGTATTTAGGTTGGTCAGGATATGATATTTTCGTACAAAAGACGGTTGATAATTGACCGCCCAAGTGTTAGTTCATCTGTAAATTCCAGTTCATCTCCAACGGATACTCCTCTCGCAAGAGTTGTGATTCGTAAGTTTTTGTTATTCAATTTTTTAAACAAATAAAAATTGGTACTGTCTCCCTCCATGGTGGTGCTGAGTGCGAAAATCACCTCCCTGACTCCGCCCTCTTCGACCCTTTTGAGAAGAGATTCTATTTCGAGATCGGAGGGACCGATGCCATCCATGGGCGAGATAATCCCTCCCAGCACATGATAAACTCCCCGATATTGCTGGGTGTTTTCGATCGACATCACATCACGGATATTTTCTACCACGCATACCACACCGTGGTCACGTGAACTGTTGCTGCAAATGTTACAGGTATCTGTATCGGAAATATTGTGACAGAGCAGGCAGTGCCTTACCTCGTCTTTGAGGCGGGTAATGGCCTCGCTGAAGCGATGCACCTCCTCCTGATCCCTTTTGAGCAGATGTAAAACAAGCCTTAATGCAGTTTTTTTTCCGATTCCGGGCAACCTCGAGAATTCAGTGACAGCATTCTCCAGTAATTTGGAAGGAAATTGGTCGTTGTTCATTTTATAGTTAAATATCTCTCAAAAATAGCAACTGTAGGCGATTACAAATTACAAATTACAAATTAAAAATGGAAGAAGATGGTCATTATTCCATTTTGTGGTTCGGAAAGCCTTGCCATTGACTTGGCAAAAAAATGCAAATATCAAACAATCAGGATATTAATGTTTTTGTAAATGGGAGATGTAATTTGTAATTGATAGAGGTTTAAACCAATTGAACTGAAATGTGTCAAAGGGTAGAATCTTAAAAAAATAGAAGTATGTTAAAAAAACTTTTTTTGGTTTCATCCTTAATCTGGATGATGGTTATGACTGCAGCCGCACAAGGTGGCATGCAGAATATGACTCCTGAAGACATGGCCAAACGCCAGGCAGAATCGATCAAACAATCTACATCTTGTGACGCTGCTACGACTGCAAAAGTTGAGGCAATTTGCCTTAAATATGCGAAAGAGTTGGCAACTGTTCGTGAGAAATATACCGATCGTGAAGCAAGACGCGAGCCGATGAAAGCTGTTAGAGACAAACAGGATGCTGATCTGAAAGGTGTTTTGACTCCTGATCAGTATGCCAAGATGACTGCCGCACAGGAAGAGATGCGCAAACAAAGACAAGCCAACGGCGGTGGTCAGCGTTAAAACCTCTTTTTAAACATAAAAAAGCCCTTAATTTTATCCATTAAGGGCTTTTTTATGTTTAGAGCAGAACAGAAAAATTAGGAATGTGCTGATCTATATATTTTTTGAACTCATCTTTTTTTTGTCAGGGCTTCTTTTTTAAACCTGAAAGGCAGCAAAGCATCGATGCCATCCATTACCATGATGACTGAACTCCCATCCAAAATGATTTCAATGGGCTTTCCCGATAGGTCTTCATATTCTGCCATCACCTGACGACAACCTCCACAGGGTTTGGCAAAATCGCCGGACAATGGCTCGTTCAACAAGGTTGAAACAGCGATCGAACGAACCGGTACACCGGGATACCTGGATGAAGCATAAAATAAGGCTGTTCTTTCGGCGCAAAGGCCTGAAGGATAAGCTGCGTTCTCCTGATTGTTTCCGGTAATAATTTCGTCGTTTTCTAGCAATACTGAGGCCCCGACCCGATAGCCTGAGTAGGGCGCATAGGCGCGTTCGGCTGCCTCCCGGGCCAAACGCAATAGTTTTTGTCTGTTTTCGGGTAATTCCTCGATCGAATGATAAGTTCTGACTTTAAATTCGAGCTGTATCTCCTCCATCCGTCTCTGTTTTTATGACACTCAAAAGTAAGCATATTCCTTAAATTATTTAACAATTGACCGGGAGGGAATTCAAAATTCAATGGTTCGCTATTCACAGACGGTATTTTAGGTGTCTTTCCTAATTCTCCATGGAAATGGTGCAATTGAAATATTAGGCAAGGAGAATTATTTATTTTCTGGTTGGTTGTCCTTTATTGTTCAGCTATTCAGTCGAATACATCAGCTAACAATTTCTTTCAGCTTTAATTGTACTGAATGACAGGAATGCCTTTCCCCTTAAATTTTTATCTTTGGCGCAAACAATACCTCATGGTGAAAGTGTTTCGGCCGCTTGTTGTCTTCTGTTTTATCTTTGTTTTTGGTGTAAATATCCTTTCTGCTGCCCCTCAGAGAATGAGCCGACAGGAATACATTGACAAATATGCCCGGATAGCAGTCCAGGAGATGCTGGATTTCCACATTCCTGCGAGTATCACCATGGCCCAGGCATGTCTCGAATCGTCTGATGGCAATTCTGATTTGACCAGGCAATCCAACAATCACTTCGGTATCAAATGTAAAAGTAACTGGAATGGTCCGTCCGTCAGGCACGATGATGATGAATCCAATGAGTGTTTCAGAAAATACGGTTCTGCCGAGGAATCCTTCAAGGATCATTCCTCGTTTATCACCACCAGCAACAGATACAGTTTTCTTTTTGCCATTGATATCAGGGATTTCAGAAAATGGGCTTACGGGTTGAAGCAGGCAGGATACGCAACGGATCCCTCTTATCCGGTCAAATTGATCAAGATCATCGAGGATTTCAGGTTGTATGAGTTGGATCAATTGGATTGGAAATACGTGAGGCAGCCGGGAAAATCAACCAGGCATTTCACGCTCTTTGGTTTCCTGCACAAGAAGCCTAACCAGAATTTGGCGGTAGCTTCTGGTTATCAACCCAGACCCGTAGAAAAAAGAAACAGACGAAAGACCATCATCGCCATGGATGGAGATGATTACGGCCGGATTGCGGCAGAATTTGGCAAAAAAGACTGGCAGGTCTATCAATACAACGATGCCTATGCCGGTGATCTGCCTCAGGCCGGTGAACCTGTCTACCTCCAGGCAAAAAGATCGAAAGCCCCTCGAGGAAATGATTTCCATGTAGTGAGGGATGGAGAGACCCTTTGGTCTGTCGCCCAATGGTATGGTGTTAAAGTTTTGTCATTGAGGGAGATGAACAATCTGAGCGAATTCGAAGAGGTGAAAGCAGGTGCGGTATTATCGTTGAGGAAGAAGAAATAATCACAGGTAGCTTCGCTTTGTACTTCATCAAAGGACTCACCATGGTGTATCGACAGCCGACAATAATCCTGATCAGGAGAATTGAGTGTCCTACGCTAGATGGCTTGGTAAACCGAAATGCCCTGAAATCCCCGGAGAAACTCTTCTGTGCCCATTCTTTTTTTCCCGGCGAGCTGAAGGTCGGTTACGAGTAAAAACCCATCGGCGCAAGCTATTTTCAACCATTTTTTATGATCGGAAAGGATGGTGCCGGGTGTATAGGCATGGGAAACAACTTCAGGGTTCGTTCTGAAGATTTTAAGCGAAATTAGTTCTTTCGCAGGAGCGGTTAGTTCGGTCCAGGCAGTAGGATAGGGGCTCAGTCCCCTTATTTTGTTGTGATTTTTGAGGACATCGAGAGACCAGTCGATTCTGCAATCTTCCTTAAAGATCTTGGGGGCATGCAATTTTCCGGGTTCAATTTCCAGTTTTTCCTGAGGGATAGGGATGGCACATCCGTCCGCCAGCGCCTCCACTGTTTTTACCACAAGATCCGCACCTATACCCATCAGCCGATCGTGAAGTTCTCCAACCGTTTCATCGGGTGTCACCTGAACTTTTTCCCAAAACAGAATGTTGCCGGTATCAATCTCCTGCTTCAGCAAAAACGTGGTGACACCACTTTCGCTGTCGCCGTTCATGATGGCCCAGTTGAGCGGAGCGGCTCCACGGTATCTTGGTAAAAGGGATCCATGAAGGTTGAAGGTTCCCAATAAAGGCAACTTCCATACCACCTCGGGTAACATCCGAAATGCAACGATGACCTGAAGATCCGGATTCAGCAACTTTAATGCCGCGATAAAATTTTCATCCTTAAGTTTTTCTGGTTGTAAGACCGGAATATTGTGGGCAAGGGCGAACGTTTTTACTGCCGGTTGCTGTAATTTTTGTCCGCGACCTGCTGGTTTGTCAGGGGCAGTCACCACGCCTGCAACGTTGTAGCCCCTTTCAACGAGTGCAGCCAGACTCGCTACCGCGAAATCGGGCGTACCCATAAAAACGATGCGAAGTTCCTTCCCGGTCATAAACTAAAAATTTTTGAATTTCGTTGGGTTCCCAAAATCAGAAAGAGGTCAGAAAAAAAATCAGAAATATCCATTGTGGAATTGGGAAGTAGTTGATTTTTAATAATTCATATTGATTTCAACTCAATGAATTCCAACTATTCAAGATTGGTGTTCCCCTTTGTTGCTTTGGGGAAATAGGGGCAATGCATGCAACCGTTGCCGCAACAAAATCCCCTTTCGATCAAGTATTTCCTGGTCATGATTCGGTAGCCTTCAGGCGAAAGTTCATAGTCGATTCCGTTGGTTAACCCGTCACTAAATTTTATGTCCTCTTCCATCTCTAGCGATTGAATTTTTGATTTGAAATATTGAACCGTTATCCCTAATGCTCAATTCACAATGTGCTGTCAAGCGAGTGTCCCATCCTGTCCCGTTTGGTTTTCAGGTAAAACTCGTTGAATGGATTGGATTTCACTTCGATTGGAATGGACTCGACCACGTGCAACCCGTATGATTCGAGGCCGACCCTTTTGACCGGATTGTTGGTGATCAGTTTCATTTTGCTGATACCGAGATCACAGAGAATCTGGGCCCCTACGCCATATTCACGCTGATCGGGGTCAAAACCGAGGTGGATGTTGGCATCGACGGTATCAAATCCCTGTTCCTGAAGCTTGTAAGCCTTTATTTTGTTCATCAGGCCGATTCCCCGGCCTTCCTGTTGCATATAGACGATCACCCCTTTACCCTCTTTTTCGATGAGTTCCATCGCCTTGTGCAGTTGCTCTCCGCATTCGCACCTTAGTGAACCGAAGATGTCACCGGTGGCACAGGAGGAATGAACTCTTACCAGGATGGGCTCATCCGGTTCCCATGATCCTTTAATCAGTGCGATATGCTCCACTCCGTTTGATTTCTGAAGAAACGGAATCAGCCTGAAATGACCGAATTCAGTCGGCAATTTAACTTCTTCTCCTCTTTCGATGAGGGTCTCCTTGTCCAGTTTGTAGGCAATCAGATCGGCAATCGTGACCAGTTTGAGGTCGAATTTTTTGGCGATTTCACTGAGTTGGGGCAAACGGGCCATGGTTCCGTCGGAGTTCAGGATTTCGACCAGAACACCGGCCGGTTGCAATCCGGCCAATCTGGCGAGATCAACCGTCGCTTCGGTATGTCCGGCCCGTCTGAGAACCCCCCTGCTTTTTGCGCGCAGCGGGAAAATATGTCCCGGCCGGCCTAATTCACTGGGTTTTGTATCGGGCGACGCGAGTTTTTGAATCGTGATTGCCCTGTCGTGGGCGGAGATGCCGGTAGCTACATTTTCACCGACCGCATCCACAGATACCGTAAATGGAGTGTCGTGAATGGAGGTATTCCTGTTGACCATCATATCCAGTTCCAACTCTTCGCAGCGTTCTTCGGTAATGGCTACACAAATCAGTCCCCGTCCTTCGGTGGCCATGAAATTGACCATTTCAGGTGTGATCTTTTCAGCAGCGGCAATGAAGTCTCCTTCATTTTCTCGGTCTTCATCGTCCACAACGATAATAAACCTGCCCTCGCGGATTTCAACTATGGCCTCTTCAATGGTATTTAGTATTATTTCACTCATAATGTTATTGGATGGTGTATTTGGGAACTATTGAAAGCAGACAGATTCAGTCTGCCTTGTTTTTTCTGCCCCAGAAACGTAATTTTTTAAAGAATGCAATGTAAGAGTCAATATTCAGGACGGTCGAATCAGTTACCGCCTTGTAGGTGAGGAATACGCCAGCCGGCAGGAAAATAATCGTTGAAAACCAGACTCCGAACCATAGATAGGTAGCGGCTTCGCGGACATATTTCTCGCCGGTTGTCGAAGTTACCCAGTAGAAAATGAACAGCATGACGGAAATAACCAATGGCATCCCCAGCCCTCCTTTTCGAATGATGGCACCCAAAGGGGCCCCAATGAAAAAGAAGATCAGGCAGGCAATGGAATAGGTAAATTTTTTATGCCATTCCGTATCGAAACGGTTCAGCATTCTCAGGTTGGAAATATTTTGCTCATCTGCCTGTTGAAGGGCACGCATATTGTTTCGCGCACTGGTTAAGGCCCCTTCGATCAACTGTTTGCGAACGATCAGATTGGTGTTGAGCATCACGCTGTCCAGGTCTACCAATTTTTTAAGCCTCATTTTCGGCATGTAGGTCGAATCCTTTCTAACGATTGCCCGCATTGACAAGGCAATTGGTGAAGGGTAATTCAGTAGCAGAACAGACTCATTGATGGATATTTCGGCTTGTTTGGAAATAGAATCAACGAAATGTTGTAATTGCTTGTTGTTGAGGGCTCTGTATTGATTCCGGAAGATGCTTTCATCCTTGCGCTCAAGTTCCATTCCCTGGAGTTTGGAGTAAAGCGTTTGTTTTTTGAACTTATCGGTTCTGACGGGATAGCCTCTGGCTGCCTTGTTGTCGCCCTGAATATCTTCATGGGTCTCCCCCGAATAAAGGGTAAGGATCATGAAACGCTTGTCGGTAGTGATTTTCATGGTCCCGGAATCAGCCAGGGTGACTGTTTCATTTCCCCGGTCATATCGATGATCGTAAATCATGATGTCGTAGAGCATGGATGCATCTTTGGCCTTGCGACCAACCTTGATGGAGAAATTGTCGATGTCGTTGGAAAACACCCCTTCCTTGATCACAATTTCAGGCCGCATCTGGCGGATGCTTGCCATCAGGGCAATCAGTTTCTTGTAGGAGACAGGGATGACACGGTTGGAAAACTGGAAGGCTCCGATGCTGAGGAGGATACTAACTACAATCACCGGTTTCATGATGCGGAAGAGGGAGATACCGGCTGCTTTCATGGCCAGTAATTCGTTGTTTTCACCCAGGTCGCCAAAGGTCATGATGGAGGCGAGCAGCATGGAGAGTGGCAGGGCCATCGGCATCAGCATGGCAAGGGTATAGATCAGAAATTCAACTATAATATTCAATTCCAGGCCTTTACCTACCAGGTCGTCGAGGTAAACCCATAAAAACTGCATCAGGAGTACGAACAGACTGATGACAAGGGTGACAATCAGTGGCCCGATAAATCGTTTGATAATATAGAGATGTAATCGCTTCATGAAATGAATGAAGATTCGCCTGCAAAGCTAATGCTTTTTTATGATTTACCGGAAATTTCAGGAACCAATGGCTTTCCTCAGGCGGTTGATGGATGCATCCCAAAGTTTGATCACATCCGGCTCGTCCTCCTCGTCAACATGGTCGACTACAATCAGGGAGAGGTCTTCAATGATCTCACCCATAACAATGTAGAATTCAAATTCAGAAGGACCTTCATTTTCAAGCCATTTGAACTTAACGCACTCCTGAGGCCGTACGGCGAGCAATTCGGCGCTCTGGTTTGTTTTTCCCCAAACGAAGGTATACTTTGATCCATCCACCAGTACATTGTCTGCAAACCATTCGGCAAGGCCGGAAGCTGTAGAGAGCCGGCTGAACAAAACAGAGGCAGATGACCTGATTTGATATTCGAGTTCGATTTTTTTCATGTAGACACAGATACCTCAGATGAAAATAATGGGTTTGGTTTCTTTTGCAAAGTACATTTTTTTTCGTCCAATTCAAAAAAAATGATCGCGGATAAATAATTTGCTAATTTTTCGAATCGCTCTTGTCCGAAATCAGAAAGGTATTATATTTGCAGGCTCAAACTTTTGAGATTTGGCGAGGTAG
>JBAXUL010000145.1:0-8513 GCA_037129695.1 Prolixibacteraceae bacterium | reverse complement strand
GCTGGTGCGGTTTCCAGGCAATTCCTTTTGTTTCTTACTTATATTATCTTTCCACAACAGGTATAACTAAAAATTCGATTTTTAGCAATAAGAGACTGCCCCTAAAGGCAGCCTCTTAAACCTATTTGTGAAAATGGAAGCCCTTTATGTAGCTTATTTAAGAACAATTGATATTATTCCTGAATCTGTGTTTCCGGAAAATACAATGGTTATAGCATCACCAACATTTAACAAACGTGCTTCCGTTAAAGTATAAGTTACTGATGTTTTAAAATCACTCCCAACTGTAATACTTTTTTCGGTACCGGCAACCGGCAGAAGTTGTTTGGCGCCAGTTGGATTCCCACTGGGTACCTGCTGTTGTAAAACAGTAGCTTTCATAACATCTCCGGTTTTTGTATTTGGAAAATAGCCATTGACAGTGAATGATGTCATTGCTTTGGTAACAGGATCTGCAGTTACCTTCGAAATTTTAGTGATGTAAACATTCCCGTTTGCATCATAAGGGATGTCGTAATAAGGTTGTTTCGTACAACCCATCATTATCGCTATTGCAGCAATGAATGAAAGTATTATAGTAATTTTTGCTTTCATATTTTTCTTAAATAAATAATTATAAAATGCAATACTTATTTTTGTTTAGGTAAATACCCACTATTCTGTGTCGCTAACCCGTTTCTGGCAATTTCATTACCAGGAATAGGTGATAATAAATGCATTGGAGTAAAGGCATAGTTGAAAATTGCAGGCTGATGACCAATGAAATTCTGAATAGCTGAAATTTCGCCATTGCCATATACAACGCATTTTCTCGTGCGACGTTGATCCCAGAGCATTTTATTTTCAAATATCAGTTCCCATGCTCTTTCGCTCAAAATATCTTTAAGTGTGAGGCTACCTGCAGATAATGGGGCAAGTTTAGCTCTGATTCTGATTTCGTTGATACCTTTTACAATATCGTTATCAGATACCGCCTGACCCAATTGTTTTAACGCCCAGTTTACTTCAGTAAGATTCAACAGTATTTCGCCATAACGGTAAAGTGTCCAGTTCAGACCGGAACCATCTGTCGATTTAACAGACGCAGCAACGTATTGCTTATAGATATGTGGAACATCAAAACGAACTGTATCTTTTACATTGGCATATTTAGTATCCCATGAAAAGAAAAACTGACGATCCTTTTTCCGCAAGTCATTATCAGAATAGGACTTGTAATATCCTACCCATGGAATAAATGTACCGTTTTCTTCTTTTGGGGAAATCGCACTTAGCAAAGGAAGAGATGGTTGTATAACACCATTACCCCTGAGTGTCGAATTATATTGCACCTGAAATATTGCTTCCCCCTTATTGTTCATTGCCGGATCGCGCAAATTATCATAGGTCCCCAATGTATATACACTATTATACAGCGCGTTAAGTTGTGTTTGAGCCTTTTTTAAGAATTCAACACCACTTGCAACCGGATAGGTCTGCATGGACCAGGCTCCTGTACCGCACCAGTCTTTATCCGGACTGGAAGCTACTTCCTGATAAGGATAACCTGCAACGGTCATATATACATCTGCAAGTATTGCCCGGGCTACATCCTGTGTTACGCGACCAATTGCAGTTCTACCTGCAGGAAGATTGGCGACTGCGAATTCAAGGTCAGGAATAATTACTTTATCATAAATTGTCTTCAGACTGGTACGAGGTAACTGGGTTGCCCACACATCTGTTATTGGTTCTGTTAAAAGAACAGCATCGCCCCAATAGCGTACAATGCAAAAATAATAGAATGCCCTTAGGGTACGTACTTCACCCATAGCTTTATTAAGGTCCGGCTCACTCATCTTAATCAAAGGAAGTTGTTTGATAGAGAGGTTACAGTCTTGAACACCTGAATACCAATACAACCACGGATTATTGTAATCGTCGAGTAAACTACCTGTTACCTGATTGTACATAAATTTATCGAACTGAACGTGCGGCTCAGTTGTGTATGCCCCGCCGGTGGGGTACTCAATTGTAGAGGGAATATTATTTCCCCAATCTCCCGCACCACTAGTCCAATCTTGCAACCGTCGATAAGGTCCAACTGTAAAAGGTTCTTTATATTCTAAACCTGTTAGATCTGCTGCAGTAGTCAGTGATCCTGTAGGCACTTCTTTCAGAAAGTCCGTGCAACCACCAAGCGCCATCAAGAATATCACCAAAAGTACAGTGAATCTTAATGCTATACTGTTTTTTATTTTGTAGTTCATGATATTAAATTTTTACAATTAGAAAGTGACATTAACACCTAAACTGAAGGTTGTAGGAACAGGATGCATATATTTATCAATATTTGGAACCCTTCCATTAATTTTCTGTATAGCACTACCTTCAGGATCATAACCAGGAAGTTGAACTGCGGTTAACAAAAAGAAATTATCTGCAGTGGCATAAACTCTCAATTTATCTAAACCACCAAGGTTACCGTGGAAAGTATAACCTAGTGATGCCGACTGCCCCCTAATGTAGGCAGCGTTCCAAATCATATGGGTGTCAGCGTAGGAGTCGTAGCGTGCACCGGCATTACCGGCACGAACCTGAGCTATCATAGTTACCTGATGATCAGGACGCCATCCATCCATAACTGTGTTCATCATACCATTTACAAATTGGCGGTCTTCTGCAGACTCATGCACGATAGCTTTGTCTACTCCGCCTACAAACATAATGTCGATACTTGCATCAAAGTTTCTGTAGGTAAATGTGTTGTTAAGACCACCATAGAATTTCGGATATGCGTGACCAATAACTTTACCGTCAGTCAGCAACTCAATTTTACCATCATCATTTGTATCCTCAAATTTCAGATCTCCCGGAACTCTGCCATAACGCGCTGCCTGCACAGCTTCCAGTGTGCCCCAGGTTCCCATTCGGTTCAATCCAAAGAATGATCCGATTGGTTCTCCAACTCTATAAACGCTGGTTCCGTTACCTGCTCCAGTATCCGTGTAAATGTCGGCACCGGTAGGACCGAGTTCCGTAATTTCATTTTTATTGGATGCCAATGTAAAGAGAGTTTCCCATGAAAAGTTTTTCTGTTGGAAATTGACCGTGCTCAATGTGAACTCGATACCGGTGTTTTTAACCGAACCATAGTTTACCCAAGCGTTACCTGTAGTAGTTGACTGAGGTACCGGAAGATTAAACAACATATCGTTAGTCGTTTTTTGGTAAACATCTAACGTCACATTAATTCTATTTTTTAGCAAGCCAAGATCCACCCCAGCATCGTACTGTGTTGTTGTTTCCCATTTCAGGTTATCGTTACCGGTTGAACCAGGATAAAGACCCGCACTGTAGCCATTTGCCAACAAAACATTGGTGGGACTAATATACGTTTGTGTAATAAAATTACCAATTTCCTGATTACCGGTTTGTCCAGCACTTAAACGCAGTTTAAGGTTAGATATTGTTTTGATGTCGGCAACAAAACCCTCTTTAGAGATTCTCCATGCAGCACCAACAGAAGGAAAAAAACCGTATTTGTTGTTTGTTCCGAATTTTGATGAACCGTCATAACGACCGGTTACTGTTAACAAATATTTGTCCTGGTAGCTATAAATAGCACGGGCAAAATAAGAGTTTAACGCACCCCTGGTCATGCTTGAGCCAACTGTAGGTGGGTTGCTACCCGCTCCCAAATTATTCCATTGGTAAAAATTTGAAGAGAATTTGGATGCCGATGCAGTTTCATAGTCATATGTATTTTGAGACCATGAAAGCCCAAGCAAACCTGTTATTTGATGATTACCTATTTTTTTATTATAGTTGAAATAGTTTTCGGTTTGCCAATATTGCCATAGTTCATGGTAACCATTTGCACTTGAATTAGTTCTGCCCTGATAATCTCCACTATACCATCTACTAGCCAGATTCCTGTTATCTACAGAGAAGTTTGTTTTAAAACTCAAGTCTGGTGTAATTTGTGCATTTAGTTCCAATGCTCCGGTAAATTCGTCTTGCAGGTAATAGCCTTCGTCTTGATTTAGCATAAAAGTGGAACCCGGCCGATTCTCACCAACATTAAAGTCCCTGGCGGTAGGAAATGTTCCTGCATATGCTCCATATATTGCAGGATCATTAGGATACTGATATGCTGGCAAAATAGCAAAATATTCCGAGGTATTTCTCATCAAATCACTGCTCATTCGGTCGCTTTTACTTCTTGAATATGCTATGTTAGCGCTCATTTTGAGCCATTTAGTAAGTTCGCTGTCAATGGTCACCCTGGCATTTAACCGGTCGTTGTACGATTCTTTCAAAAGGCTTTCCTCGTTGTTACTACCTAAAGTTAAAGAGTATTTTCCTTTTTCCGTTCCGCCGCTCACTTCAAGATGGTGTTTATGTGAAAAAGCGGTTCTGAAAATTTCATCTTCCAACAATGTATTAAATCTTGGTTTATAATAGTTTCCATCGTTTCCCATAAAATTAAGACCACGTAAATACGAGTCTTTTGGAACCTTTTCGAACAAATATGGCATCTCTGACCATGATAATCCTGCTGCACTTGGCCCCCGAAAATCCTTTGATGTTACCAGGTTTCCATACTTAGGCGTATTGTTAAATGCCTGTTCATACAGGTACATAAACTGGTCGGCATTTACTGCGTCGTTTCTTCTTGTCTTGATACCAACTGATGCTGAACCATCGTAGTTGACTCTTGTTTGGCCTGCAGCCCCACGCCTGGTTGTTATAATAATAACACCGTTTGCCCCACGTGTACCGTAGATAGCAGTAGCGGACGCATCTTTTAAAACATCCATAGATGCAATATCCTGAGGATCGAGGTTTTGCAAGGCATTAATCACACCAACAACTCCATCCACAACAAACAGAGGATCAGCACTGGTATTAATGGAGTTTGTACCCCTGATTCGAATTTGAGGCCTGCCGCCCGGATCACCAGCAGCCTGCTTAATTACCTGAACACCTGCGATTTTGTTCTGCAGGGCCTGTCCAACGTTTGTAACTGGCCTGTCAACCAGTTTTTCCGGTGTTACACTGGAAACGGAACCGGTAACGTCACTTTTTTTCATGGTGCCATAACCGATGGCGACTACTTCACCAATACTTGTGGTTGTTTCCTGGAGAGTAACATTGTATTTCAATTTTGAATCGATGGCTATCTCTTCGGGATTCATTCCAACAAAAGAAAATACAAGGGTTTTGGCGTCGGAAGGAATAGATAAGGTGTAATTGCCATTCATATCCGATATTACCCCAATCGTAGTGCCCTTTACAACGATTGATACACCAGGGAGTCCGGATCCGGTGGCATCAGTCACTTTTCCGTTAATCTTCTTTGTTGCCTGTTGAGTCGCGACAATGGTCTTCGCGTCACTGGCGACTGCCCTATTCTGGGACAAAATTCCCAGTAATAGGAAAAGGGTTATTTTAATGATTCTTAAAGCTTTAGCAGAATCATAAAATGAAAACCCATTGAGGTTAGTCCATTTTTTTTTCATACTCTTGCAAATGTTAATAATTAATATAAAAAATTGATTGTTGGAGGGCAATTTGTTGTGGCGACATCTTGCCCTTTTTTTTGTAACATACATAGTTACAGATTAGAGAGCATTCATAATTCCCTTGATTTTCACCATATTTCAATTTGTCGTTTAGGTTAGTACTTTACTCATTTCTCTCAATTATATCTGGCATTTTAATCAGTCAGCATCCTGTGTGTCCCTTTTAAGAAACTCAGAACATCTGCAAATAAAGGCCGGCCGGAAACAACATATCCATGCATCCTGACCGCCAATCATTACGATAATCAGGACAAAGAATTCCGGAACCTCAGAAAAAAGGGAAAAGTGTTATTTAGCTTTAGTAACTTAAAGTTAAAAACATTTTTTTGTACAACCAAATTTTTTTGAAAAGAAATGAGCGAATTCCCAAGGGCTAAAATATCATAACATAGGACGGCAAGATCGAAAAACATTGCCCCGTCCCCATTTTCAATTTTGATATTGGCAGATATCGTTGGTCCCATCCCCTTTTCAAGATTCCCCTGCCTGAGTCGCCGACTGATGCGAATCTCCAGAAGTCTGGCTCCCGCGGTTATGCGAGAGTCCAGAACTTTCTGAGGATTGAAGTTTTTCATCCGTATACTATGTCATTAAGTATAATATACTGGAAGAGTACGTCAGTATCGTTGATATCATAGTCCAAATCATCAGAGATGGCTTGTTCGTTTTGGCAGTAGGTTAATACTGCTCTCTCGATGTTTTCCTTGGAGAGGTCTCCAAGTTTCTCTTTCCCCTCCATGGGGAATCCGGTATCTTCGTCGATGTCATCCTTGTCGTATACAGGAATCACGGCAGTTCCGGCAAGGCATTGTTGTGCGATCCTTTCGGCAAGAGGGACTCTTCTCTCTCCGGTGACCATGGTTATGTCCGGCAGGTAGTACCAATAGTTTGAACCACCCTCTAGGGCAGTGATGATCATGTCGATGATGACCTGATCAGGAATGTCGATTGTTGCTCTCATCTGTTTGATTTTAAAATGTTAAACCAAACATCAAGAAAAAGGTAGAGTGATTGCTCATTTTATTTTGACGAATGTCCTCATCTTCTGACCACCGTGGAGTGTTGTCTCTCGGTTGGTACCCATTCAAGGGTTCTTGATGCTGCATCAAAAATACCAATTTAAATGGAATAAAAAAATGGAATTCGAAAATATACAAATCATTAAAATGGGATCAATAAAAGAAAACGTCCATCAAAACGAACTGAATTCCCCCCTTCGGATTTCATTATTTTCATTAAAAAAAGGGTGAATCAAACTCTTTTGGTTTGATCCACCCTCTATTTAGTAATCTTGTATTCGTTTTGAAACCAGCCTGAAAATATTACAATCAGGCAGTTCTACTAGTTTTTGACCACTTTTTTAACCATCTGGTCTTTCTCACCGACGATTTGTACAAAATAGACCCCTTTGGGTAAAGAAGCTCCTGAGTTGTTATTACCGTCCCAGACAACACTGTAGTTTCCTGCATCCAGTAATCCATTGGCAAGCGTATTCGTAAGTTGACCCAATGAATTGTAGATTCTTACTTCTACTTTCTGAGGTGTAGCAAGGCTGTAATAAATAGTTGTCTGATCATAAAATGGATTCGGGTAACTCTTTTCAATACTTACTTTTTCCGCACCTAAACTTACTGATTTTAAGGGTACAATTGGATTATTTAAACTTGCAACCCATAGCAATTTGCGATCAGGCCACGCATTCAAATCGCCAAGTGGTAATCCTTTGTCTCCGGCAGTATATGATTTGGAAGTAGTTGAATATTTTACATCCCATTCGAAAGGGAAAATTTTCGAGAAATTATAGGAAGAAAAAGTCGCCCAAGTTGGATGTGCATACCATTCCTTGACATAAGCCAACAAATCATCTGACGATGAAATACTATTGAATTTCAGCTCTTCACGAAACCAAAGTGCATTGGTAGCATTACTTCCTGCCCATCTGGATAAAACATTACTCAAAACTCTTACAACCTGAACCGAGTCAAAAGGAGTAGTTACCACATTAAAGAAATTTTCAAACTTAGTTTCGTGGTAGATGTTATTGTTTCTCATTGTAACTTTCTGAGTCACAGGCTGACCTACTTTGGTGCTGTCATGAGTAAAAACTGCGAAAGCTTTATCTAATTGAGTCTGCTCATCCCTAAAGTTAATTTTATAGGTATTGCGGTCACCAAAAGCAACAGGATTGACAATGATGTTGTTTGTTATTTCAATTTCTTCTGCTCTGGCTAATTGGAAACAACCATGTCGACCGGTACTGTTGAAAATAGAGACATGGTCCAGTTTAAACTTTTTAATGGACTGACCAAGCATACTTCTGAAGAATCTGTCAGTATTGTTGTAACAGGTGCAGTTTTGAATGACAATTTCATTCACTCTAAGCGGGGCACGGTTATCAATGGTACGCCCATTACCACCATAGCCCATTAAGGGTCCTGAGTTGCCAATTACACAGTCACTTAAATACACACTCACATCATCCACCGAAATAGTTATTTGCGCTTGAGCAGTATTTTGCAATTTGCATCCTTTCAAAGTACAAGTAGTTCCTATGCCAAGAATCTCAATCAACCGGCCAGGCATTGCGCCATTGGGAAGTAGTCCATCCAGCTCAATATTCTCTAAATATAAATTCTTGAGGGGTCTCATCTGGGTGTTACTACCACCTGTTGGTGTCAGAGATGTCAAAATCACAGGATTGTAATTCTTTTGTGCATCTGCACCGGCAACGATGGGTGAAGCAATCAAATAAAAATCAAAATCAGGACTAAGAATTGATACGTTCAGGTAGCATTGTCCTCTTTGAAGTTCATACTTAGTAATAATGCCTGCTTTTCTATTGGGTGCATCGGCCTGGATTGCAGTGAAAATCTGGTCATAAACCAGATTGGTGGTTTGAGCTACATCTTTGGGATTAATCCCGGTAATCTTTACAATCCTTTCTGT
>JBAXUL010000144.1:0-8516 GCA_037129695.1 Prolixibacteraceae bacterium | reverse complement strand
ACAGCCGGATCCGCAGCCACAACCGCTGATATTGCAGCGAGTACAGACCGGAATTATGTCACAGACGCACAAGCTGCAGTGATAAGTAATACCTCGGGCACCAACACCGGCGACCAAACCCTCTCAGGTTTAGGTGGAGTAGTTGCCAATACGTCCATCGTTGCAGGAACCGCCACCAAGGTTACCTTCGATGCCAAAGGTTTGGTCACAGGCGGATCAGCTGCCACAACCGCTGATATAGCAGCGAGTACGGACCGGAATTATGTCACAGATGCGCAGGCTGTAATTATAAGCAATACTTCGGGTTCCAACACTGGCGACCAGACTTTGTCAAGTTTGAGCGGAGTACCTTCCAACAGGAATTTAACCATTAACGGTACGACTTATGACCTGTCGGTCGACAGAACATTTGCGATTACCAATATTTCAGGCAATGCCGCTACGGTTACTACGAATGCCGATTTAAACGGAGAAGTTACCTCAGTAGGCAATGTCACAACTGTAACCAATGCAGCAGTCATCGGCAAAGTACTCACCGGCTTTGTCAGTGGGGCAGGAACAGTTGCTGCAACGGATAATATTTTGCAGGCGATCCAAAAGCTCGACGGCAATTTGACAACCGGAACCGGTGTAATGGCAGGCGATGTGACTGGTACTTCAGGTGCGAATACGGTGGTTAAAATCAATGGCACCTCTTTATCCGGTTTAAGTACAGGTATTTTAAAGAACACAACCGGAACCGGTGTTCCTTCTATTGCAGTGGCAAGTGATTTCCCGATCCTGAATCAGAATACCACAGGAACTGCATCCGGAGTCAGTGGTGTCGTGGCTGTTGCCAACGGCGGAACAGGCTCAGCAACTCAAAATTTTGTTGATTTAACAAGCGTTCAAAATTCCATAGGTGGAGCAAAAACATGGACTTCGCTGGGAACATTCAGTGCAGGACTTGCTGCCGCAGGCGCAGATGTTAATTTGAACGCAAGTTCCAATTTTAATACAAATATCAACACGGGAACTTCCACAGGTGCCATCACCATCGGAAATGCTGTGAGTACAGGTATTACACAGCAAGTAGGAACCGGAAACTTTAGTCTCAACGGAACAACCGGTTCAACCTATACCATTGGTTCAGCAACAACCACCGGGACAGTTACCATTGGCGGTGCCGCTCAATCCGGAGCGATTACCCTCGGCCAATCAACTGCTTCCAACACTATAAATATTGGTTCTGCAAATACGGCTGCCGCCAATTCCCAAACCGTGAACATCGCCAATGGTGCCAATGCAGGTACCTCTTCTACGGTGAACATCCTTTCCGGTGCCGGTACTTCTGGTACAGCGACCTTAAATTTGGGCAGCAATCCCCGCGTCACAACCATTGACATTGGTGATGTCACACCTGTTGCAGCAAGGACAATTACGATTGGAGGACAAACATCCGCGGTAGTGGATCAGATCAATATTGGAACCGGCGCGGCAACTGTTGCAGGCGGAAAAACCATCAACATCGGAACTACACCACCAACTGGATCAGGTACCAATGTGGTATCGATTGGTGCTGCAAGCACAACCAATGGCAATGGAATCCGTTTTGGTAATCCAAGAATCGTCGTCAATAAACCATTGGCACCGCCAGTAATAAATACAGCTACATACTTACTTACGGCCACTCAAATTCTGGATGCCGGAATTATTGTGGTGACAAGGACAAATGATTGTACCCTAACTCTGCCAACTGCGGCACTGTTGGCTGCAGCCATGCCGGTTACGCCTGTTGCAGGGGATGTGATTACTTTTGTGATTGTGAATACGAATGATACCGGGACCACCACATTGGCTGCCGGTGTAGGTGGCACTTTAGTCGGACCGGCAACAATTGCTCAGTCAAGACTCAATACAGGAGGCGGAGCTACCTACTACCCCGCACCACCCAGGTATGTGACCATTCGTTTTGGCTCTGCTTCCGCTTATTCAGTTTATTGATTGAACAGCTGATATTCAAAGCGGATAGTTCAATCTACTCCAGATTTAAATAGTCAACCAACCAGTTTTCAGGAGATTACAAAAATGACCGGAAAAAACAAATATATCATGCAACTCTCCAGCAATTTCTACAGAGCATCAGCGAGAATGGGCACCATCCTTGGTATCGTTCTGCTCTCCCTTTGTCATGGATCATTGCGTGCCCAGATTATTTCCAATAACGGCGCAGTAATATCCGTCTCTACGGGTGCAGCAGTGAGCAATGTGAGTGAAGTAAACAATGTAAGCGGGACCATCTCCAACAACGGATCGGTCGCGGTTACAGGCAACTTTACGAATGGTGCAACGACCAGTGGCAACGGAGCCTTCACCATTGGCGGAAACTGGACCAACAATGGAACCTTCACGTCAGGAACCGGTTCAGTCTTGTTAAATGGAGCCACGGCACAAATAATCGGAGGGTCAACCGCTTCCGCATTTCACAATCTTTCTGTCAGCAATGCAAGCGGAGTATCCCTGGGAAGTTTGGATGCCGTTGTCGGTTCGACGCTCTCGCTGACCAGCGGAATCGTAACTACCGGGACTCATCGACTCGTGGTCGGTACTGCCGGCACGGGTGGTATCATAACGGGAGCCGGCACCGGCAAATATGTGAACGGTAATTTGAGACAATTTATTCCCAATGGGGCGCCCATAACAATTGGCCTCGAAATCGGTGATGCAACCAATTATACACCTGTTTCCATCGCATTTTTTGGTGGCGCAATTTCCGGCTCCGGATATCTGGACGTTTCAACGGCTGTTGCAATACCTCCTTTAGCTTCAGACCTTCATCCGTCAAAATCGTTGAAGAGGTCATGGACAATTACAAATGGCGGAGTTGCGGGGTTTTCATCCTTTAATCCGACCTTCACTTTTGTTCCCGGAGATATCATGGCGGGAGCCAATACAGCCAATTTTAAAGTGGCAAAAAATACAGCAGGTACCTGGTCGATCCCCACAGTAGGGATTCGAACTGCTACCTCCACGCAGGCTACCGGTGTGACTTCCTTTGGCCTTTTTGCGATCGGTGAAGCCTCGCTGGCAATCACTGCTACCGCTATTGCAGGTGTCACACCGCCTGAGACAGGCAGTGTTCCTGTCGCCTCAATCATACCCGGAACTGGTTACACGGGGACAGTCACATGGAGCAGCAGCCCGGGCACTTTTGCAGGCAACACTGTTTACACTGCCACCATCACGATCAATCCTGCCATAGGCTATACATTGACGGGAGTGGCTGCCAATCAGTTTACCATTGCCGGAGCAATCAGTGCTACCAATTCGGCCAACTCAGGTGTCATCACGGCAGTATTCCCTGTGACAGATACCACCTTGTCTGCCACGAATATTGCAGGGGTTATTCCGCCATTAAACGGAGCCGTTCCTGTCAAGACAATTATTTCAGGAACCGGCTATACGGGTACTATTTCATGGTCGGGCAATCCGGTTACCTTTGCAGGCAGTACGGTTTATACCGCCACCATCACCATCTTACCTGAATCCGGTTATACCCTCGCAGGAGTAATGGCCAATCAGTTTGAAGTAGCGGGGGCTACCTCCGTCTTCAATTCTGCCGATTCAGGAATCATTACTGCTGTCTTCCCGGCCACATCCGCCGTCATTCCACAAGGACGCCTGACAGCCAACGGACCTTTCTGCGCTTCAGGATCTGGACTTTTGACCTGGACAACCACAGCGGGAGCCGGACCTTATACTGTCGTTTACAATGATGGTACAGCCAACAGAACGGTCAGTTCAGTGGTAAGCGGAATTCCTTTTGGATCTTCGGTCACTCCGGTTACGAAAACTACAATTTATACCCTTGTTTCAGTCGCTGATGCATTGGGAATAAGAACCTCCGGGTTTACCGCTTCGACAGCGACCATCGTTGTGAATCCTTATCCCGTTGCCAAATTAACCGGAAGCGATACGGATAATATTATCTGTTCGGGCGACCCGGTTACCTTTACTGCGGAAGGAGCAGGTTCAGGCACCTATGAATTCTTTGTAGGCACAGTAAGTCAGGGATCGGCCGGCAGCAAAGCTACCTTTACTACCAACTTGCTGTTGAATGGTCAGGTTGTTACAGTAAAAATCACCAGTGCAGCAGGATGTAGTGTCACCAGCAGCGGTATTGTCACTACAGTCAATGCCACTCCTACGGCTCCATTGATCGGAGCTATCACCAATCAATCCTGCGACCAAACAAACGGAAGCGTGGTACTGAATGGTCTGCCTGCAACCGGAACCTGGGTTATTACCAAGACACCTGCAGGTACAACATCCTCAGGAACGGGTACAAGCACCACCATTTCCGGGTTATCTGCCGGCCTCTATAATTTCACTGTGGCCAATACTTCCGGTTGCAAGTCGCCTGCATCAACCAATGTGGTGATTCTGGCACAACCGGCTATTCCGGCGGCCCCTCTCGCAGCTGCAGCCACTGATGTATCGCTGACAGGTTTCTCAGCCAGGTGGAGTGCTTCGGCCAATGCGCTGGGCTATAGATTGGATGTTGCTTCGGACAACGCATTTACCAAGTTAGTAACTGGCTATTCCAGCAAGGATATTGGAAACGCGTTGCTGAGCAGTATTTCCGGATTAAGCGCCAATACAACCTATTACTATCGTGTGAGAGCTTATAATCTTTGTGGAACAAGCACTAATTCGTCCACCGTTGTAGTGACAACATTACTTGACGCACCTGCAGCTCCTGTTGCCAATCCGGCCACAAATATTGTTCAGTCTGGCTTTAGCGCCAACTGGAATGCGTCCGCTACAGCAGCCGGCTACAAACTGGATGTTTCTACAGATATTGGATTTGCTTCGCTGGTAAATGGTTATTCCAATAAAGAAATTGGTAATGTTACAACGGCCATTGTGACCGGATTAGGAGCAAACACCAATTATTACTACAGGGTGAGATCGTATAATGCCGGTGGAACAAGTCCTGCCTCTAATACAATTTTAGCCAAAACAGCTGAAGAATTCAAAGCGCCACCTATTGGTGAAATACCATCAGTTCCAGTTGCAAACTCAGCAACAAGCATTCTTCAAACAAGTTTTAACGCGAGATGGACCGCCTCTGCAACGGCAACCGGTTATTGGCTGGATGTGGCTACTGATGCAGGCTTTACTTCATTGGTTAGCGGTTATCAGAACAAGGATGTTGAAAATGTCACTTCCCTGGGAATTGCAGGACTAAGTGCCAAGACTGTCTATTATTATCGTGTAAGAGCCTACAATTCAATAGGTACAACGGTTAATTCAAATACAGTTCAGGTTAAAACGTTGACTGTTCCGCCATCTGCTCCTGCAGGATTGACTGCCTCTTCCTGCAGCAACCTGGTAACCTTGAAATGGAGTCAAAATACCGATCCTGATTTCCTGCGGTACCGGATCTATGGCGGACTTGTTAATAATCCAACTACCCTTCTGGATTCTACAGCGAATTCCATCTTCGAAACAACAAAAATAATAGCTGGGCTCACAAAGGGAAGAACCTACTACTTCAGAATTACGGCAGTAAAAGTTGATGGTGTCGAAAGTGGGTATGGCAACCAGGCAACGACCGTGGTTAAAACCGGAGTTATTCCTGTCATCTATGAGAAATGGAATGATGTATTGATTTGTTCCAACGTTGGCGATTCACTTACAAATTATCAATGGTTCAACGGCACACTGGCTCTTTCCGGTGGAACCGGTCAATATTATTCGACCAACAAACAGTCGGGTACCTACAAAGTGAGAACTACCGACATGTATGGTTGTATCAATCAGTCCAATGAAATTTCGGTAGTGACGACGAAATCACTTGCGATTTATCCAAATTCTGCTTCTGTCGGAATTACCCTGAAATTAACTGATGCCGTTCAGGGGAAGGCTGTGATCAGCATATTCAATGCAGCCGGACAAAAAGTGGTTGAACTTCAAACGGACAAAATGAGCGAGGAGCTGATCCATGAGATAGCTGTGAACAATTTGAATGATGGAGGTTATGTTGTTCAGGTTATAATCAACCAGAAGGAATTGTATTACACAAAACTGATCGTTAAACATTAAACTTCTGCCATGAAAACCAAGACCCTGTCGATTCATAATGTTCTCCTGACGGCCTTCCTGTTACTGAGTTCTTCTCAGGCTTTGTTCTCCCAGGGGAACGATAGCATCCGAGTCAAAGGCTTGTTTGTTGGGCTTAGCTTCGGACCTTCCCAATCAAAAATACTGAATGAGGGAGCATCTGCTGTCTCATCCAGTGTTTCAAAAGAGATGAATGCCTACTCGGGAGCTGCAGAGGTGGGATACTATTTTTCAAAATATTTCGGGTTAACCTCCGGAATCGGTTACTCCACTTACAATGCTCAGGTTACATTGGCATCCTGGCAAAGTAAGTTCAGTGCCATCGATTCGGAAAAAGAAAATTTTGAAATGAGGGCATCCGGAACAAATATCACGGAAGACCAGAAATTAAGTTATTTGACTGTACCCGTTTATCTGAATTTCAGGTTGCCATTCTCCAAATCAGTTGGATTATTCCTGCAATCAGGAGTGAATCTGGCCATTCCCGTTGGTAAGGATTATTCAAGCACTGGAACATTTACGTACAAAGGATATTATAGTAAATACAATGTTCTTTTGGAAAATCTTCCTTTGTATGGCTTTCCGTCGAGCAAAAGCACCACAACCGCTGGTCAGTTGGGAGTCAAATCCTGGACCGTGTTTGCGGTTGCCTCTGCAGGATTGGATTTCTTTGTCGCTGAAAATCTGCAGATCTCACTGGCCGCTTCCTATTGCAGATCCATTTCAGATGTTTCTGCTCAGAAGGCCAATGATCAGTACCAGCTATCACCTGCTGCTGATCAACTCCACAGTTTAATGGAAGGCAGCAGCAAGGTGTCGGTTGAGTCGAAAGGACTTTCAATCATTCTCAGACGTTATTTTTAGTCAAGGACTGGTGATGGCATTCAACTGCCGTCATTCAGTTCCTGATTTATTAATAGTGAAGTGATTAATACGGGGTTGTTTGTTCTTTTTATTGTAAATGGTTTGTGTTATATTTACGAGTGAATAAAACTACAAACGCCATTTTACATGATAAGGCAATTAGTCTTTCTGTTAATTCTCAGTGTCCTTATTTCGGCATGTGGATCTAATCAATCATCAACCAAGAAAACGAAGACCGGCATGGTGGAACCTGTTAAAACAGACTCGGCCCTGATCACACCTGCGAACGAATTGGGGATGTGGAAAGTGGCCAGTTATGCAGGTAATCTTGGTGACAATAAAAATTCAAATTACATTACAAATGGTAGTACTGTCTGGGGATCTTATAGCAACAGTACGGCCGATCATGCAGAATTAAAGGTAAAATTTCTGATTGATAAGGTCTCTTTCTGCATTAAACTGTATGAATACGGCACCAAAATTGTCAGAAAAGGAGATGAATCAGACTACCAAATCACCGTCAGACAGGAAGGTTCTCAGCCACTTGTGTTTGCCGCAATAAATGTGTCTGACAGAATTTTTATTCCGGAAGCCGATGCCAGATTGATTATTGAAATGTTCAACAAGGGAGAAAGAATGTCATTTACCTTGGTAAACGATTCGAAAAGTAATCCTTCGACTTATGATTTTTTCTTTGACCGTCCCGGCGGTTTCAGTGATGCGCTGAAAAAACTTACCAAATAGATCAGAATAAAGGTATTATCTCACAATGGTGCAATTATGCTTATTTTGTACCAGGAACAACTAACTACTTCAACATGGACATGGACGACATTTTCCAAAAAATAGGGACCTCCCAGACCCTCAGTCAAAAAATTGAAAGAAATATTGAACGGGCTATCAGGGAGAAGAAATTACCCATTGGCGCCAAATTGCCACCGGAACGCGAGTTGTGTGAAATGTTTGCCGTAAGCCGCACTGCCTTACGGGAAGCTCTCAGACGTTTAAGCGCCAGAGGATTGATAGAAATCAAAAAGGGCAGTGGGATGGTGGTAACCAAAATCGATATAAAGGATGCAATCAGTTCACTGAATCTTTATTACGACTTGAAATTTGATGATCAGCTGATCCGGCAAATCATCGAACTCCGCCTTGCGTTTGAACCGGAAATAGCCAAGATGGCAGCCGGCAACAGAACCGATGAAGATTTAAAAAACCTTGAAGCCAACCTGCTCGATTTTGCCAAGTGCAATCCGGACAATACCCAGCTGGAATCAGATATCGACAACAAATTTCACCTTTGCCTGGCCAGGGCTACCACCAATCCATTCGTTATTGTCACCATGGAACCGGTATACAATCTTTTACCCAGAATGCGGAACTTCATTTATGCCAATATCGAGGGAGAAAAGGAGATTACACTGGGTTACCACAAGGAAATTGTCAATGCGATCCGGGAGAAGGATGCAGACCGCGCTTATGAGAAGATGCAGGCGCATCTCGATCGGAACATGCAGGTTTACAATAAATTTCTCAAGCAGTATTAG
>JBAXUL010000143.1:0-8644 GCA_037129695.1 Prolixibacteraceae bacterium | reverse complement strand
CATCCTCACAGATGATACAAACGGCAGCTCCGCCGTTTGAAATGGCTTTGTCTTCGGGTATTTCCATATAAACCGGTACAAGATCTTCCAGGTTTGCCAATAATTTTTCTACAAGGTCTGAGGTGGGTGATTGTTTCATGCTGCTTGATAGGATGTCTTTGAATAATGTTTTTATTATTCGATGAAAATACAACTTTGCGGTGAAAAATACATTTGCACAGGAACGTTTTTGTCAGACTTCAGTTTTTTGGCTTGTTCTTCAGCGAGGAGTCGCGTACAATCAAACTGTGTTGTAAAACCATTGAGCTGATGCTGTTGGTTTGGGTACTCTTTAACTTGTTGATGAGTGAAGTAGCTGCGAGTTCCCCCATCTCGATGGCAGGATAATCAATGGTTGTAAGTTGAGGTGTTATGACCCGGCTGATCGGATCGTTATTGAAACCAACCACTGAAATTTCTTCGGGAATTTTGATTCCTGCCTGGATCAATTCCAGCATGATGGATACGGCTGAGGTATCGTTGGCTGCGAAGATCGCGTCGGGTCGGGGTTTCATTTGCAACAGTTTCTGAACAATGGTTTTTGCCCCATTTCCGCTGAGATCTCCTGCAATGACCCTGTTCTGGTCAAAAGTGATTCCGTGGTCGGTCAAGGCCTGGCTATATCCATGAAGGCGATCGGCATAGACGTTTCGTAACAGATTTCCTGTAAGATGAATGATGTTGCTGCATCCCTGTTCAATCAAATGAGTGGTCGCTTCATATCCCGCCTTGTAATTGTCAATCACAATACTCATGCAACCCACGCAATTGGTAACACGGTCGAAAAAAACAATTGGAATATTCTTTTCCATCATACAACTAAAATGATCAAGGTCTTTGGTGTCATAGGCCAGAGAGACCAGCAATCCGTCAATATGGCTGTCAAACAGCGTTTTGACACATGAGATCTCCTGACCAACAGACTCCTGTGACTGATTGATCAGCAATCCATATTCGTTTTGATTGGTGATTTTTTCTATCCCGGAGATGACAGATGACATGAAATAACTATTGAGTTTGGGAACGAGCACACCAATGGTAAAAGATTGCTTTTGTCGAAGATTGCTGGCAAACTTGTTTCGCCGGTAACCCAGTTTTATGGCTGCAGTCTTGATTTTCCGGATGGTTTCCTTTTTCAGGAGCGGATGGTCCTTCAATCCTCTGCTTACCGTTGAGGGAGAAAGATTGAGGGCTTCAGCGATATCATAGATGGTGATTACTTTCTTGCCTTTATTCATATTTTTATCTCCACAAACTAATGGTCTGTTAATAATTTGTTTTTCGAAGGCCGGATGGAATTAAACGGAGAATTTCTTCTTTCTGGCGGATGATTTGAAAGTCATTCCAATGTCATCCGTATTCATTCATTACAACAAGGATACGATATTTTATTTAGATCAGGATACACTTTTTTAAACTTTACGCAATCGGTTGCAATTTCGGATAGAATAGATACTTTTAGGTGGGTGTATATCTTTGGGGTAATTCAGGAGAAAAACACACGGATCATAATCATAAAATAGATTAACATGAAGATGAATACATTGTTTTTCAGACATTTTCGGATGTTTGTCGCCAGTGCTTTTCTGGTTGTTTCGACACAGATCATTTCAGTGGAGAAAGCATTTTCAGGGAACAGTAGCGTAAATTCCGGTACATTACCGGATTCAGTAATGGGTTTAAAGGACTATTACAAGGCTTACTTTCCGATAGGAGCCTCAGTCTCTCCTTTTTCGCTGAATGAGCCTGAGTCATCACTTATTTTGAAACATTTCGGAAGCCTTACTGCCGAAAATGCGATGAAGAGCGGGCTAATCCATCCGGAGGAACTGAGATATTATTGGGACAATGCGGATAAGATCGTCAATTTTGCGCAGGCTCACGGCATGCTGATGCGTGGACATACACTCTGCTGGCACAAACAGACCCCTGCCTGGATGTTTAAGGATAATGCCGGAAATCAGGTTACCAAAGAGGTTCTCCTTGCCAGACTGAAAGAACATATCTATCAGGTTGTTTCCAGATACAAGGGAAAGATTTACGCATGGGATGTTGTCAATGAAGCCATCGATGACAGCGATTCAAAGGTCATGCGCGAGACGGACTGGTATAATATCTGCGGCGAAGAGTTCATTTCCAGTGCATTCCGGTGGGCTCACGAGGCAGATCCTGCCGCCAAACTTTTTTACAATGATTACAACACAGAATTCCCGGGCAAAAGGGATAAAATTTATGTCCTGCTGAAGAAGCTGTTGGATGCAGGGGTACCCATTGATGGTGTTGGACTGCAGGGGCACTGGAGCCTCAATCATCCTTCGGAAAAAGAGTTGAGAGAGGCCATTGAAAAATTCTCTTCATTGGGTTTGAAGATTCAGATCACAGAACTGGATGTTTCGATTTATTCCCAGGAAGAAAAAAATCCTGCAGATCATTTGTTTACAGCCGAAAAAGAGCAGAGGCAAATTGACAAATACAAAATGGTTTTCGGCGTCTTCCGCGATTACAGAAAAGTCATTACCGGTGTAACATTCTGGAATGTATCCGATAAAAGCAGCTGGCTTGATAATTTTCCTGTCAGGGGAAGAAAAAATTATCCCTTGTTGTTTGACCAGAATATGAATCCCAAAAAGGCCTACCGGGAAGTAGTCAATTTCTGAAATACAGTGAATGACAGGGCATCCAGATTCCTGTTCATTTGGGTGGTTAGCATGATATGATCAAGCCTGCAATGAATGGACGGGCAGAAAACCGTCGATGCTATCTGTCATTCGGGTTGATTCAGGATGCCTTTTTGCTACTTTCTGCCGGGTTGGCCAATCCAATCAATAAGTTATATTTCGCCGGATTCTCTGGTTTGATTTATTTTTGCAATCGGTTGCATTAATTGCGTAATTGAACTAGATTTGTGGCCTGTTAAGATTAATAAAGATTTGATTCATCAGACCACCCTATGAAAAGCGCATACGAAGTTAGCAGTCCGGATTTCGAGCTGAGTCCATATACCGGAATGTCGAAGAAACATTACATTGAACTGGCAAAATACCTGCTGGAAAGGGCCTTGAAACACGTTCACTCGCTTGAGACCCCACTGACATTTCCTGTTGTTCCGGGCAAGACCTACCCTCAGCCGGATGCCCCTGACTGGCGTTATCGCTCTGCCGAATTTGAAGCATTGGAGCGGACATTCACTCTGGCAGGACCGCTCATTCACATTGATCCGGAAACTACCATCAACCAGATCAATCTGCGTGATTATTACAGTCTGCAATTTTACAATGCCTTTACACCGGGACATGCTAATTCTTTGCCACTTCCTGAAGAATTACCCGACTCCAATTATCAGTTCACCTGCGAGTTCGGCGGTTTATTTAAAACTTTGCTCTTGTTACCTGACACGATCTGGTCACATTATACAAAAGAGCAAAAAGATGAGATGGTCGTCACCATTTCCAAATGGGCTCATCACAGAACCACCCAGAACAACTGGCGAATTTTTAATGTATGCGCACTTTCATTCCTCAAAAAGTATGGATATGAGATTGATGACGAATTATTGAAAAGTCATCTTTTGTGGGTGGTATCCTATCATTCAGGTGATGGATGGTATTTGGAGCAAACCTATAACTATTATTCAATCAGTCTTTTCATCGTTTACACAACCATCTGGAACAGGACTTTTGGTGATGAATATTATCCCGAGATTGCCGAAATCATTGAAAAATCGGCCGTGAAACTGATGGAATCCGTCACAGGTTTTTTTGCGAGGGACGGTTATATCAACATGTGGTCCAGGAGTATTTGCTACCGGACATGGGTCTCCGGAGCATTTCCCGTTGCCTTTATGCTGAAAGAGAAGACCCAATTGGATGCCGGCTGGGCCAGACGTCTTTGTTCAGGCTCGCTGCTTCAATTTGTGACCAAAGAAGATTTTTATTGCAACGATATTCCCAGTCTTGGATTTTATGGAACCAAGGAATACATGATTCAAAACTACAGTTGCGCCGGAAGTCCTTTTCTGATGTTCCTTCCTTTTATCTGTCTGGCCTTACCGGATGATTCTCCCTTCTGGACAGCCAGGGAAAACGAAGGAATATGGGAAACACTTGGGGACCATTCGAATAAAATTGTGCTTGAGAATCCCGGACTGGTTCTCGTCAATCACGGAAAGACAGGCACATCTGAAATCATCCCGGGGAAGGTCTATTACGATGATCCCAATTATTCCAAACTGGTTTACAATACCCACTTTCCATGGGAAGATCATAATCCCCGCGGAGGAACTTCCATGGAATATAGTTTCCGAAGTCTGGACCCAAGGGATTTGAGAGGTGATGATGTGAATTTCTATCTTACCGGTCAGTCTATTGACAATGATTCTGAAAAAAACAGCAATTATACAACCTCCCAGAGCATGCTGTACAATGGGGTACGGAAGGAAGTTCTGTACCGTCAGGCCATCATGCGGAAACCACCGAACAACGGTGTTGGCTATATCATCGATCTTGCAGAAATAACCATCCCGGGCGGTGTGATCCGGGTCGACCGTACCCGACTTGCTTTCGAGCATGAATTAACCCTGGGTCATTTTGGTTTGCCACATTTGAAGGGTCAAAAGGCAATTATCAGCCACTTTGAGGACGAGACCAAAAAAGGGATCACCGCAGCCATCCCCGGAAGGAGGATCGCCTTGATCATTTATCGCGGATGGGACAGTCTGGAGAGCCTTGTCCACCAGAACCGGAATGCGGAGGCAGACGAAAGTACCGTCATTTATGCCAGCAGAAAGCGGCTGGCAAAAAATCCTTCCATGGAATTGATGATCACCGTGATGCTGCACAAAATGGACGACAGTGAATGGACGGACGCGGAATTGTCACCCATTAAAGACATTAAAATTCTGGAAGTTACGCCTGCCTATTCGGCCCTGGGAGCAATGATTACATTAAACAACGATGAAACGTTTGAAATAGATTTTAAAGATATCGACGGGCACAGGAGATGCTGAGGATGATACGGTTAAAGCTCCTTTGATCGTATCTTTTTCTGTTGTTGAAGTATACACTCAGAATTTCCGGGTCGGTTGTGATTTCAGGTGAGTAAAATCAGTTGAGTAATTTTCCCTATCCTTCATTCCCGAAACGCCGGAGCGCTTCCTCGAGGATTACTGCCGTCGCGGTTGCTCCGGACCGCGTGCACCCTGCCGACTGAACAGCCAGCAACTGGTCGAGTGTGCGAACACCTCCTGCGGCCTTAATTTTCACTTTCGGTCCTACACTTTTCTTCATCAGTTCAAGTACAGGGAGAGTCGCCCCGGTATAATTATAATCTCCGTTGGCCTGTTTCACAAAACCAAAACCTGACGATGTCTTGACGTAATCGGCTCCAACCTCGGTACAAATCCGGCATAGCGTGATGATGTCCGAATCCTTTGTCACATAATCGGTTTCAAAAATTACTTTGACGACTGCCTTGAAATGATGACATGCGTCGGTCACAGCCTTAATTTCCTCTTTAATGTAATTCCAATCTCCTTGCAAGGCCTTTCCGATATTAATCACCATGTCAATTTCAACCGCACCCTCCTTACACGCATTTTCGGCTTCAAAAACTTTCACGGCAATGGCTGAATTCCCTGCCGGAAAACCAATCACACAACCTACCAATACATCGGTGTCTTTTAAAAATTCAATGGCTTGTGATACCATATAAGGTTTGACACAAACTGAAGCTACATTGTATCTTTTGGCCACCGCACATTCGCGAAAGAGGTCGGCATCAGTCATGGTCGGGTGCAGGATCGAATGGTCGATCATTTTGGCAAGTTTGTAGACTACTTCGTTCATGATTCCTCTGATTTGTCAAAAATTAATCTAGTAATAATTTCAATTCTGACGCGTTGCACCTCTATTCGGTCAGTAAAGTTACAGGTGACCAATTGTCGGACAATTAAATTTTGATGAACAGTTTGTTTTTGTACAACCAATAGCAGAGGTACCACATGGATGCCCAACTGGCAAGACTGGTCATGATTCCGACCGTGATTTCTCCACCCCAGGTGAACAATGCTGTGGTAAACGGAGTAAAAATCTTCTCTATTACATGGGCACTCCCGACTTCAAAGAAGAGGTAGATAAAAATGCAGTTCATCCCAACAATGACAAACATTTTGGAACTTTTCACGAATACTTTTTTCACATCAATCAACCAGTAGCAGAGGCACAATGCCAGAATGGCCCAGCCACCACTGGCAAAAACAAATGAAGAGGTGGCTATTTTCTTGATGATCGGAGTCACCTCCAAAAAGTCGAGGGAAAAACCAATGAACAATGCTGAGAAGCCGGCAATCAGGAGGTATTTTATTTTGTCGCCGGATGGCTTGTTGCTCATCAGCAGGGTGCCGCAAAGAACTCCCCAAACGGTATGAGCGATGGTAGGAATGGCATTGATGGAAGCCCAGATACTAGCTTTATCAACTCCTTCGATCTTGTTGTTCATCCAGGCTCCCAGATTTTGATAAGGCACCCAAGGTTGATTAAAACCTTCCACCGCGAAAAATCTGTATGCCAAATCGGTAAGCAAAAGAATGATCAGCGTAAATATCAACTGAAAGGAAAAACTCTTATTCCTGATCAGGAAGGCTACCAGGTAGGTGACCGATAATTGGGCCAGAACATCCTGAAAGCGGAATACAATTTTTCCGGGTCCTACGCAATACAAGGCCCATCCGATGAACAGCAATAACAAGGAGCGCTTCACGGCATGGTTCAGTATGGCTTTGTCCGTGTCGCCCTTCTTTTGTCTGTTGGCTACCGCGAAAGGAATGGCTACACCCACAATGAACATAAAAAACGGTTGGATCAGGTCCCAGAAATGCAGACCGTGCCACTCATGATGATGCAATTGTGTTCCAAAAAAATGGGTAATTCCGGTATTAATGGAAAGGATGTGTCCATAAAGCCCTGTACTTTCCCCTATCAAAAGAAACATGGTAAATCCCCGGAAAAAATCAATGGAAGCAACCCTTGCACCCTGCGAAGAAGCCTGATTTTGTGCGTTTTTCATTACTAGTTTATATTCGTTAATTGATTATCGTTGATCAGAAAAAAATCGATTTGAGCCATCAGTCACCGAGGGATTTACTTCTCGAAAAAATTTTAAAACAGCAAAATTGGCTTCCTACTTGCGACTGTTGCGTGCTTTGCGCGAAATCCTTAAATCCCATCCTGCAAAGTGCATTTTTGCTTCGGAATTCCAATCCGGTTATCCTGCGCAATCCTCGAACAACAACTTCCGGGATAGTTTCAGGTTTAATTCCGTCACAGACTTTTCCTTTTCTTGGTTAAAACCTGGCTTACTGATCGAATGTTGATGCATAAAGATAAATATTTTGGGATATGAAATTGGTGTCAGTTTAAAAAACAGTACATCCGGGGCAACGATTTCATACACCCCAGCGAAATTGAATGACAGATATAATCCATACATCCCGAAGAAGAAAACACACGAAATACATTATCTTTGAGCCTCTGTTCTCATTACTTTTGTTGATCATTTTATCTAAATATAACGATGCGAAATTTCAGAAATCCCAATTTCATTTTGTTCCTGTATGTTCTTCTGCTAATGGTCGCCTGCAAACCTGAAATCAAGCAACTTAGAGAGGGTCACTGGTTGGGTGCCTTCCTTATTCCGGGTAATGAAATTCCCTTCGTTTTTGAGGTAACCGGTCAGAGTCCTGAGCAAACCGTTGTTTACCTGATCAACGGTGCAGAACGCTTCCCGCTTAAGAACATCACCTACCGCAACGATTCCGTTATGATTCCTGTTGATCTTTATGACGCAGTACTTGAAGGCAAACTGACAGGGAATTCCCTGTCGGGGAAATTCAGAAAACTGAACAGTGAAAAACCGGGCGAGGGTATACCTTTTAAAGCAGAGGCAGGCGAATCGCCAAGATTCCCGGTAGGTAAAGAAGCACCAACCCTGACTCTTTCAGGAACATGGGACATTGAAATCGGAACTGCTGACAAGGCCGATAAAACCGTTGGTTTTTTCGAACAAAAAGAATCTTACCTGACAGGTTCCATCCTGACAAATACTGGTGACTACCGCTTTCTTGAAGGAACGGTCAACGGCAAAAAATTTCAGCTTTCTGCATTCAGTGGCAATTCTCCTTACCTGGTGAACTGTGAATTGACTTCTGATTCGACCTTTACCGGCGAATTTGTCACCTCCAGGCACAGTTCGAAAATGGCAGGAAAACGCAACCCAAAAGCTGCATTAGCCGATCCTTACAGTTTTTCAAAGCTCAAGGAAGGTCAAACGACGGTTGAGTTTTCATTTCCAAATCTTGCGCATGAGCAGATATCTCTGTCAGACCCAAAATACAAAGGTAAAGTAGTAATCATCTCCATTTTGGGAAGTTGGTGTCCCAATTGCATGGATGAAACTGCATTTCTGGCACCATGGTACAAGGAAAACCATGCGAGAGGTGTCGAAATAATTGGTTTGGCCTTCGAAAGAAAAAATGACTTTGAATTTGCCAAACGGACCTTAACCAGATTAAAGGAGCGGTTTGATGTACAATACGAACTTCTTTTTGCCG
>JBAXUL010000142.1:0-8646 GCA_037129695.1 Prolixibacteraceae bacterium | reverse complement strand
GAATACAACGCTACCAAAGCAGTTACAACAATCGCATTGGATGCCAAGTATATCTGCCTCGACGGCAAAATAGTGGAGGGTTCAATCACTTTGCAACCATATTGCTCAATCATATTAATAAAATACAGCACTCCAACGGCAATAAATTCATTGACCAAGGCAGGCAAAATGCTTGCCAGGGTATTCCCGAATCCGGTTACGAATGAATTAATGATTGAAATAGAAGACAGCGCTGGTATGGCGGGTTTTGAAATCATAGATTCTTCTGGCCGAAGTGTGCTAAAGGGATCAGTCAATGAAAAAACAACTGTAAACCTTACAAACTTTTCATCGGGCCTTTATCTCTTGAAAGTTGTAAAAGGAAATTCTTCAGCACTTAAAAAAATCATAAAAATTTAATTGAATACTGAATATCATGAGAAATTTACTAACTGTTCTGTTGTTCCTTTTTTATACCACAGGTTTATTTGCCGAGAAATTTGTCTCAGAAGTTAGGTCCTTACCAGGAGAGAAATGGTATGGCGCCTATACCGCCAAAGCCTGGTGTGATACCCCTTTAAAAAATATCAGGTTTCAGCCTTTCGACTTCAATACCCCGAAAAAGGATTTGAATGACAACCTCGGGAACCAGGCCGCTCCTGTTCTCTTGTCCAATATGGGACGCTATGTGTGGAGCAATGAACCATTTGCCTTCGAGCTGAAAGAGGGGAATTTGATCCTCTATTCCGATACCGAAAAGCCGGAAGCTATTTTGGCCGGAAAATCTTTGCGCGACGCCTATGTGGCAGCCAAAGACAAATATTTTCCTGCATCGGGAAAAACGCCCAATCCGTTGATGTTCAAAATACCTCAATACAATACCTGGATTGAACTTGGAAACAATCAGAATCAAAAGGATATCCTGAAATATGCCGACAATATTCTGAAAAACGGATTCCCGGTAGGGGGTTTTATGATCGACGATATCTGGTCGAAAGATTATGGCACCTTTGAGTTTGATGCAAATACTTTTCCCGATCCAAAAGGGATGATGGACAATCTTCATGCAAAGGGTTTTAAAGTGATGCTGTGGCTCACTCCATTTATCAGTCCGGATGGTAAAGAGTACAAAGAACTTGTCAGGAATGGATGTCTGGTACTTAAAAAAGGGAGTAAATATCCGGCACTGATCAATTGGTGGAATGGTTATAGTGCTTGCCTCGATTTAACCAACCCAAAAACAACTGATTGGTTGAGAGGTCAATTGAAAAACCTGCAAACAAAATATGGTATCGACGGATTCAAATTTGATGCGGGAGATTTTCTGTTTTACACCAAGGGTTCATCCATTTATTTGAATGAAGAGACGAATACCACCGGACCAAAACAGATGGAGATGTATGCGAAATTAGGTGCTGAATTCGACTACAACGAGTTCAGGGCATGCTGGAAAATGGGAAATCAGCCGTTGGCTCAACGACTTCAAGATAAGGGGTTTTCCTGGGACGAACTGAAATTGCTTGTCCCCGATATGATTTCAGCCGGCTTGATCGGACATCCGTTTACCTGTCCCGATATGATTGGTGGAGGATTGTTATCAGTCTTTGAAAAGATTGATTTAACCAAATTTGATCAGGAATTGATGATCCGTTCTGCACAAATCCAGGCATTGATGCCCATGATGCAGTTTTCCGTAGGCCCATGGCGAGTACTGGATGAGAAAAATTTGGCAATTTGCCGTGAAGCCGCCTTGCTACATGCTAAAATGGGCGACTACATTTTTGAACTGGCAGCCCAAGCCGCCAAAGATGGAGAACCTATTGTTCGTCACATGGAATATGAGTTTCCACAGCAAGGGTTTGAATCCTGTAACGACCAGTACATGCTGGGCGATGAATATCTGGTGGCTCCGATGGTCGACAGAGGCGAATCAAGAGATGTAAAACTTCCGAAAGGCAATTGGATGGACGATTTAGGCAAAAAGTACAAAGGAGGACAAACTGTAAAGATGGTCGTGCCACTCAATAGGCTGGTATATTTTATTAGGCAGAAATGGAAAGATAAACTTTATCGTACTTCGCAATATGCAAGGTAAAGAGGCAAGAGTTAGCTTACAGTTTAATGGTAAGCCAAGGGTTTATTCAGTGGTATGTGCATCAATCCAAACCAAGACATCAGCCTGCCCCAAGATTTTTGCGACATTTTTGTTGTAGAGTAACCTGTAATAGAACTTGATGACACCATAATATCTGGTTACAATGATTCATTAAAGATAAATTATGAACAAAATTCTATTTTCAACCCCATTCAAGCTTTCGCTCATGATGTTTTTCCAGTACATGATGTTTGCTGTTTGGTGGGTTCCATTGGCGGCTTACCTGACGAACATTGGAGTTGTTGGAATTCAAAAATCATTGTTGCTCAGCTCTATGGCGCTCGGATGCATGGCTTCTCCAATAATTGGGATGGTTGCTGACCGTTATTTTTCCGGACAGAAAGTATTGGCAACGTTGAATCTACTCAGTGCTGCCATGTTGATGCTGGCAGGCCTGACAAGCAGTCCGGAATGGTTATTTCTCTATTTATTGCTGGCCATGCTTTTTTACATGCCTACCTGGGGCTTGACCAGTTCAATTGCCATGGTACATTCTCAGCCAGAGCAATTTTCGCGTATACGCGTCTTCGGTTCAGTAGGTTGGGTGCTATCAGGCATTTTTAGCCTGATTGTAGTAAAATTGTTTAATATCCGTTTCGATGGAACCAATATCCCCTTCTTTTTTGCTTCTGTCATTGGCTTTGTAGCTGTTATCTTCAATTTGTATCTTCCGGGAACTCCGTCTTCGGGCAGAGGCAAAGAATTTTCATTGTCAGATGCCTTTGGACTTCGAACTGTCCTTCTGATGAAAAACCGAAATTTTGCTGTTTTTATCATCCTATCTTTTTTATCCATGATCCCTTTTTCGATGTATTGGTCGTATTGTTCTGAATTCCTGCTTGACCGTCATTTTGAATACATCAGTATCACCATGAATCTTGGGCAATTAGCCGAAATGCTTTTACTGCTTACCGTTCCCTTTTCCATCAGAAAAATTGGATTAAGAAATACCATGACCTTCGGGCTAGTCGCTCTTTTAATCAGATACGTTGCATTTTATAATGGGTCAGCCACTGACAAGCCGGTTTTCTTTTTGATCGGGATATTGGTGCACGGACTTATTTTTGGTTATTTTTATCTTGGTGGACAGATATACATTGATCAAAAAGCACCCAAGGAACTAAAAGCACAGGCTCAGGGGTTTATCTTTTTTGTAACTTTCGGATTGGGACTCCTGGTAGGCAATTTTATCAGCGGACAGGTAATTGAGCACTTTTCAGAGATTGCCGGAACTGCCAGAAAATATAATTGGAATAGCATTTGGGCTTTCACTTCTGCCTCGGCATTGGTACTTGTAATTGCATTTATGATCCTTTTTAAAAGTGAAAAAGATCTTCAGAAACTTAATTTAGATTAACGGAATTCATCAAATTAATCTGATCATGGACGAACTAAAAAAACTCAACCGCCGCCGGTTCATTGCCCTTTCCATTGCAGGTGCCGGCGGAATGTGCCTGTTGAGCCGTTGTGCCAATCCGCCACTTTCGCGATGGCGGTTTCTAACCGAACAGGAATCGGTTTTGTTGGATGCCCTCGTTGAACAAATTATCCCAACCGATGAATGGCCCGGAGCGCGAGATGCCGGCGTGACCAATTTCATTGACAAGCAATTGGTTGGGCCTTATACCAGATATCAGGAGACATACAGAAAAGGATTATTTGCCATCCAGGAAACCTGCAAAACCATGTTCCAGAAGGGGTTTGAAGCGTTGAATTGGGAGGCGCAAACCCAATTTCTGAAAAAGATGGAGGCGGGTAAAATGGAAGGCATGATTTGGGAGAAGGGGCTGGACAGACAGTTTTTCGGGTTGATCAGGAATCACACCATGCAGGGTTTTTATGGAAGTCCAAGGCATGGGGGCAATAAAAATAATGTGAGTTACCGGATGCTCAAACTTGATTATCCGGTCATCATTGGCCAAAACCGCTACAAAATCTAAAAGATGGGAAATCAACATGTGAATGCCATCGTGATTGGCGCAGGTGCCGGGGGTGGAATAGTAGCCAAGGAGTTAAGTGTTGCCGGACTTTCGGTAGTTCTATTTGAAAGGGGAGGGTGGGCAACCTACGATGATAAGGATACGGATGAACTAATCTCCCAACGAACAACAGTTCTTGGGAATGCGTATGGACCAGATGATCAGCGGTATTGCAGGGTCATAGCTAATGCTGATGGCAGTACAAAAACTGTTTTGCCCAGTGAAGGTGGTTACAATAACGTTGCCGCTTGCGTGGGTTCGGGTACAGTAAGTTATGGTGCCATGGCCTGGCGGTATATGCAGGAAGACTTTAAACTCAAGACCATCTACGGTCATGTTGAAGGTTCTACACTCGAAGATTGGCCTTTTACCTATGAAGAACTGGAACCATGTTATGAAAAAGCGGAGTGGGAGATAGGTGTTTCGGGTGACGATACCCAGAATCCTTATGCTCCGCCACGCCGAAAACCTCATCCCATGCCTCCATTCTCGCACAACAAAGAGGCAAAATTGTTGTACGATGCGGCCAAACGGTTGGGATACCATCCGTTCCCGATTCCGATGCTTCGTAATTCAGTCCCTTATGGCGGCCGACCTGCCTGCATCAGGATGCGAACCTGCGTCGGATTTGCCTGCCCCGTCAATGCCAAATGTGGCACCCAAAATACGGTCATTCCGACCGCTCTCGAAACGGGAAACTGCGAGTTGAGGATTCATTCGGTCGTGAGCGAAATCACTGTCAATGATCAGGGTAAGATTACAGGAGTTACCTACTTTGACGACAAGAACCGGAAACAGACCCAAACGGCTGATTTGGTTGTGGTCTCAGCTTCTGCAACAGAAACTGCAAGATTATTGCTGAATTCCAAATCCAGATTTTTTCCCAAAGGCATTGGGAATGAAAATGACTGGGTGGGCCGAAACCTTCAGGGCCACGCCTATACCGGCGCCAGGGGAATTTTTGAGGAGGATATTTATGATGATCTGGGTCCGGGTGCTTCTGTGGCTATTTGCGACTTCAGCCATCATAATACAGGTATCATGGGAGGCGGAATGCTTTGCAATGAATTTATCAGGATGCCTTATCTTTTTACGGGTGTTCGTCCTCCGGGAGAAATGAGTTGGGGTAAAAAACACAAGGATTTTCAGCGGATCAACTTCAAAAAAGTGGGGCAGGTGCAGGGACCTTACCAGGAGATTCCTAATTTTGAGTCACGGGTGGAAGTAGATCCTGAAGTGAAAGACTTTTGGGGGATTCCGGTCGTTCGTTTGTCGGGGTCCAGACATAAGAAAGACATTGAAGGGTGCAGGCTACTATCCGAAAAAGCCGAGTTGTGGCTGAAGGAGGCAGGAGCGGTTTTTACCTGGCAAAATGTTGGAGGTGGTGGTGGATTGAGCGGAGGCCAGCATCAGGCAGGAACCTGCCGCATGGGCAATGATCCCAAAACCTCTGTTACTGATAAATATGGCAGGATTCACGCTGTTCCCAACCTGTTCGTAGCAGATGGAAGCCTGCACGTCAGCAATGGAGGATTCAATCCTGCCCTGACGATCATGGCACTCGGATATCGCGTAGGCGGATATATTGCTTCTGAATGGACAAAAGGCAACCGGTTTAAATAAGCACAAGTCATGACCAAAAATAAAATTGTTAAAAGAATTCTCCTGATTGTTCCTGTTTTCTTAACCATTTGCCTGATCTTATTTGGCGGTTTTTATGGATACTGGAATTCCGCTTCACCCGATAAAACCTGCAGTTCCTGCCATGAAATTGGTAAATCAGTTGATTCACAGGCCAAGTCGCTCCATCGAAACCTGAAGTGCAAGGAATGTCATGGTACGGCATTGAGTAATGGCATTCACAGTCTGAGGGAAAAAGGAATGATGTTGATCAATCATCTTGAAAGTAATAAGGATGAGAATATCCGCCTTGGTGAAGAACAATTGCTGGAGGTGATGAACAATTGCCAACGATGTCATACTTCCGAATTTGCCGACTGGACTTCCGGAGGTCATTCAATTGATTATCAGCATGTTTTTTTGAATTCCAAACACAATTCAACAGAGCAGATAAACTTTGACTGTCTTCGTTGTCATGGAATGTTTTTTAAGGGGACGGTAAAAGATTTGGTTGAACCGCTTAGTATCAAGGGTCCCTGGAAGTTAAAGGACGAAAAGCGGGCAACTATGCCGGCGATTCCATGTATGACCTGCCATCAGGTACATCAGGACGGGATACCTCATCAAAGGCCTGATTATGCAGGGCCCAGAACTATTTTTTATCAAAAACAGGACACCGCATTTATTGCTGGGTTTTACGACCGTCGTGAAAAAGTGTACGTTCCAGTCTCACAATTACCACGTTTAAACTTGTGGGAGGGCGAGCGAGAAGTAGGAGTGTCAGATGATCCTGTCATGCGCAATTGTTTACAGTGTCATGCACCCAATGCCATGCATCAGGCAGGTACTTCCGATGACAGAACTCCTCGTGGGGTTCATGAAGGGTTGAGCTGTATGGCCTGCCATGAACTGCATAGCAATGATGCCAGAAAAAGCTGCAAATCTTGTCATCCGGCCATTTCCAACTGCAAGCTTGATGTGACAAAAATGAATACAAGTTATTCAGATGAAAAAAGTCCGAATAATATCCACTTTGTAAAATGTATCGACTGCCATAAGGATGATTCCAGAATTAAATCCATCATTCTAAAGCAGAAGAATCAGTCAAATAATTGATTGTCAGAATGATTATTCTGTTTCAACATCCTCAATCCGTATTTGTATAAAAAATTGTATTAGAGATAATTATAAACTGTAAATAAGATGATTATGAAGATTCGAAAATCACTTCTGCTTTCGATCCTTTGCATTTTACTCTCTCCATTGACTTGTCTGAATGCGAATGCTGGCATGGTGACAGGGGTAAGAGATTTGGACATTGTGTTTATTGGAAACAGCATAACTTACGGCGCCCGACTTGAAAAACCACAGTTTGAAGCGCCACCAGTAGTAGCCAGTAATTATTTGCGACATCAACCAAAAATCAGAAATGTTGATTTTGTAAACCAGGGAAGGAGTGGGTATACGACAGTTGATTATTTGCCTTCATCGGGCAATACATTTGCTGAAGTTATTACAGCAACCAGACTTCTGCACAAAAATGCTCAACGATTATTGGTTTTTTCTATCTCTCTTGGTACAAATGACAGTGCCATGGAAGGACCGAATGGTTCACCTGTTGATCCTTCAGATTATTTCAAAAATCTTAAAATGATATCCAATAAATTGTTAACCATTTTTCCTGATTGCAAAATAATTTTTCAGCAACCGATTTGGTATAGTCCTAATACCTATAATGGTGCAAAATACCTTGCCGAAGGATTGACACGGCTACAAAGGTATTTTCCGGAACTTGAAGCATTGGTTGAAAGCTATTCCCATACCAATCAAGGCCATGTATTGATGGGGGATAAAAAAGGTTTTTCTTATTTCGAGAATAATTGTTTGACAGATTTGGACCCGGAGTCTGGAAAACAAGGTACTTTTTATCTTCATCCAAACAAAAAGGGAGCAGAAATGCTTGGAACATTTTGGGGTGAGGCAATCTATCGTCAAATAATTCAATGATTTTTAAAAACTTCATATGTTGAATCGACAATTACACATGGGCATACTTACGTTCTGAAAATCAATAATTTAAAAATTATTTTTACGAGCGAAAAATTGCCTCACTGAATGGCGAAAACAGTCTCACAGTTCACCTTCTCCCAATCTAATTTGAATAACTAATTTCTATGTGGTCAAATTGGTTGATAGCCAGCATTTTCCGACAGATTCAAGATAGAACTAATGGATTTCCAGTTTATCAGCCGGCATTTCCACTAAATCGCTAAGTCGTTTTTCTCAATTCGATTTTTTTATGTGCTTTATTATCAGGGTTTTCAATTCCATTGACTTGATCGGTTTGGAAATGTAGTCGTTGCACCCGGCTCGAATCGCTTTTTCTCTGTCCCCAAATAGTCCAAAGGCAGTTTGTGCAATGATGATCACATCCTTGTTGAATTGACGGATCTGACGGGTTGCTTCATAACCGTTCAAATCAGGCATTTGAATATCCATCAGAATTAAATCGATGTCAGGGTTATTACGGCAAACTTCTATTGTTTCGACCCCCGTAGTTGCTCTAAAAATTTGGTTGACAAACGGTTTTACTTCTATGGCAATCAACAATTCGGACACATCATCATCTTCGGCAATTAATATTTTCAGTCCATGGACTTCAGGATGACTATAATTCTCCACATTTTTATAGGAAACAACTTTTGAATCTGCATTTTTTTCTTCAGGTTCAGAATGATAGGGAAGAGTAAAATAGAATGTTGAACCCTTCCCCGTTTCGCTTTCCACCCATATTTTTCCGCCTAACATTTCTACATAGGCCTTGGCAATGCTTAAACCTAATCCAGCTCCCTGTCTTGCCTGGACATCTGCGATATCAGCCTGGATAAAACGTTCAAATATGGCTTCCTGTCT
>JBAXUL010000141.1:0-8686 GCA_037129695.1 Prolixibacteraceae bacterium | reverse complement strand
GCTTCCCATATTCCTGCACCGGCAACCTCCGACACATAGACGTTCCCATACCTCGAGGGTGATCCGGTTTTTCCTACAGGGAAGGTAAAATAGGAGCCTGAATTGATCTGTTTGCGCAAAGGACCATTAATAAACGAGTTCAAAGATCCGCCGGTCACAACGGAGGTACCCGCATTGGTAAGCGTCAATGAATTGGTGGTATTGGTAGTGATGGTTCCGTTAACCAGGTAAAGGTTGTTTGAAACCTGAACATTTCCTGCTCCTGCCAGGGTAAGTCCGTTCACATTGTTGATTTTGAAATCATAGAAATTTTCAGTGATTGCACTAGATACGGTCAAAGTTTGAGCAGCACTCCCTTCAAAACTGGCAAGTCCGGTTCCCGGAACAAATCCTCCTGTTGCAGGAGTGGTATTCAAATCTGTCCAGTTTCCAAGAATGTACAAATTTTTATTGAAAAGCGTATTGTTCAATTGGGTACCGCTGTTGATGGTCAGGTTTCCCAGCACTTTCAAATGTTCTGCACTCATGTACTTGATCCCGGTTCCTGTGAGGACGAGGTTCTGGTAAGGCTTGTAGGGATTACCCGGTTTGAGCGGCATGATCGCATTGACTGAACCATAAAGCTCAATGGTAGTATGTGGGACAGCCATAAACCGTTCATAATTACCACCGGGGAATACGAACATTCCAGCAGAAGAGGACTGAACCTTAATTCTTCCGGTGCCAACATGCAGGGTGTCGCTAATGTAACCCAGGTTGTGCAATGCAGTTGTTCCCAGATCCAGGGTTCCTGCGATATCGACAGAAAAGGCAAAAGCACTGTTGACATCCATGGTGATAATATGAGAAGCCTGGATGAAAACCGGATTGCCATTCGGCATTGCTCCGTACAAAGGTGTTCCGGATGGATTGACAGACCAGTTGTTCCCATTGCTCCAGGTGCCGGTACCTACACTGTAAAGCGCAGGTTTACTCACGAAATTGGCCACCTGTCCTGCGGTATATTCTCCGCCGATCAGATCTGTGCGGGAAATATTTATGGTATGAAGTGAAGGGTTGATTACTGATGTACCATAATCGGTCCAAAGATTGTTATTGTACAATGCTCCTTTGTAGAGGCTTTCGTTGCCTGATACATCACTTGCACTGTACTGATAAACCTGTGTTGAGGCAGTTAGCCCGCTGAATCCGGACACACTGGTCCGCCAGTAATAGTTCAACTGATCATTCGTGGGATTCTGGTCGGCAGGATGCGCCTGCGCTACAGGTACAATTTTGATGGATCCGGCGGTAGGGGAGGTGAGCGTAAAGGTGGCTGGTCTGTAATTCCCATTGGATCCAACGGGAAATACGAAATTTGAAACTGATCCTGCAAAATTTTTCCGTACACCATCATCGCTCATTACTCCATTGGAGAGTACCATGTGACTGGCATCATAGCCGCTGAATGTGGCATCTGCTTCCAGGGAAAGGAGATAATCGTCGATATAGAGGGATCCGCCCGAAAGATTCAGCTGACCTGTAATCCAGGTGTCATCTACCATATTGACACCATCTGCATTGCTGATAGTCAGATTTCCGAAGTGACCGTTGCCGTCGCCTGAAATCTTCTGCTTGACACTGTTGGACATGACAATTCCTCCTCCTGGTGCAGAAGGACTTGCATGGATACCAAAGTTGGCAATATCGCCAAGAACATAAATGGTGTTTCCTGCATCCGACAGCGTACCGCTGGTAAGTGTCAGGTCGTGGTTTACGCGGATGTTGGTGTTTGAACCCAACGTGACGACAGGAGTTGTGGAAGCAGATCCGATCACCAACATGGCGAAATTGGTCAGATTGCTTCCGGTTCCTGTGATGTTACCGGTTCCGGTGAAAGTGGTGATTTGCATGCTTCCGGCTAATCCGGCCTGAAAACCTCCCTGATCTGATCCGGAAGTGGATGATAGGTTGTTGTTCGTCAGACTGCCTCCGATCGTGACATCCAGTTCATTGGCCTTGAAAACAGAACCCGTCCCCGCAGTTCCGTTTCCATTGATGGTGAGATCATGGAGAATGCTCAGGTTATTCACCTGCAGACTTGCTGTTTTATTGTTGGTGGTTCCATCAATTTTCAGGTTCCACAAGGGTGCAGAAGAATTCAATTTAAAAGTGGAAGCTGGGGGGGTTGAAGCATTTCCAATCGTGAGGGTATGCCCGCCATCTGTCCCGGTCACATTCGAGGATTCCGGATTAATAAAGATATCAGCGAATGAAACACTCCCGTCATTTTCGATGATCAGGTTTCCTCCTGATACATTGAACTGACTTCCGGAATTCAATATTTCAAACATGCCCCTCGTGGTATTCTGGTTCTTGCCTCTGACGGTAATTGAACCTCCTGATTGGTTAAACCAGAGTGAGCCCAGGGTATTGGTGGTATTTCTCCTGATTTGTCCGTTGACGTTCAGTGATCCGCCTGACACATTAATTTCGGGATTTCCGGCAGCAGCATACTCGATATCATTGTTAAAGTTGGTACCCGAAGTGCCGATGTTTATGATTCCGGAATTCATTACCTCCAGACGACCCTGGAGCAGCAAGTCGCCTGCATCATTATTGCTGCCAATATTAATGGTCCCCAGATTGGCAGAAAGGCATCCGGAGGTTGGAATTGTGAATGCGTTGCTGGTCGTGAGGGTAATTGTCAGACTTGGTGAAGACAATCTGAAAGTACCATTTGTCAGCGTCAGCGCGGTAGCCAAGGCAGTATTCAGTGAAAATGCATTGACTGTCGCATCCAAAACGGAATTTCGGTTTACCCCTTTGTTGACGGTTAAAATATTGAAGTCGGTTCGTAGGGCTGTAGTTCCTTTGATGCCATTGTTGGCAGCACCCGTAAAGGTTACATTGCACAACCGGTTGGCATTGGAATACATATCAAATGTGCCATTGTTGGTCAGGTCACCATTAATTGATAACGTATTCGTTGCACTTAATGCTGCAGCCACATCAAAAACAGCGCCATTGGCCACAGTTACATTCCCATTCACAATAACATTCTGGGACGTATTGTTCGGATATTGCAGATTCCCTTTCACCACATTAAGGTCGCCGTTGATTGTGACCGTACGAGAATTGCCCTGGTTGTTTAGCTGGGCGATACCTGCCGCACTTGTTCCGGATATATTGATGGTAAAATCTTTAAATACCGTCAAATTCGTGTTCGGCAGTATAATGTTTTTTCCGGTGGCCGGAGACAATACCAGATTGGTATAACTGGTGATATTAGTCCCAACAGTAGCAGTATACTGGGTTGGCAAAATAAATGCAATACCCGTGCCAGTTGGTGCTGTTTGCGTATAGTATTCCACGGTTCCTCCGTCAGGCCCGAGGAAATTGCCAAAATCGCCACTGGGGAAGACTGCTGTAGGAGTCGATGAACTTATCCTCAGTTTACCGGATCCGGATATTTTCAAATCGGGTAATGCACCAAAGTTATGTCCTGTTGTGGTTTGAATATCCAGGGTTGATCCTGAATTGATCTGCAGTCCGCCAATAATTTTTCCGCTTGAGGTAATGGTAACTGTATGGTTATTGGTTAATCCATCCCCGATAACGACCGCATCATCATAGGTAGGTAATGGATCTGTGCCCAGGAGAGCAGCCCCGGTGTTACTTACGTTCGACCAGGTTGTTGTATTCTCCCAGTCGCCAGTTCTCCTACTATAGAAGACTTTGATTGCACCCAATGCAGCGGGTACACCGGCAGTATAATCGCCATCAAGCAGACTGATGCCCGGAAATAGAATGTTGTTGGCGATTTTGTCGACCTGTGCGGATGCGCCGGTAGTCCATGCGAATGGATTGTAAATTCCTGTAATATAAGTGTTGATGGAAGTTCCGACATCCGCAGCAAGGTAATGGTAGGTATGGGAAACAGATCCGGTGGGTATACCTGCAAAACCACTGCTCGTGACTTTCCAGTAATAGGTCATGGCCTGATTTCCGTTGATCACGAACGGATGAACAGTTGATACCGGTTTGATCGTCACGTCTCCCCAGGTGGCCGGAGCCTGCGTGAAGGCAATGGTTCCGGGGTGATAAACGGCACCGGTTCCTACCGGGAACAGAAATGAACCTACAGCACTGTATGTTTTTGTCAATCCACCATCACTTTGCAGCCCGGAGGTGATAATCATTTTGGTATTTCCAAAGGTTGTTGGCGCGGCTGTGCCTGTGGCCAGATCGTAAATATTGCTGCCGGCCGATAGTTTTAGATTGAAAGTGTTGATATTAAGTATCCCACTGACGAGCCTCAGGTTGCCGGCAATGGTCTGGTTAGAGCTAAGGGTAGATGATCCTCCGGTTTTATTGATCGTAAAATTCCCGAAAATACCATTGCCTGAACCCCCGATGGTTTGGGCTGCATTAAGGTTGAGGATGATGCTCCCGTTCGCCTGACTCGTATGTGTCCCATTGTTGGTGATATTCCCTGCCACAGAAATGGAAGATCCCTGATCATTCAGAAAACAGGAATTGTCGATGTTCAGATTTCCGGCTACGGTCAGATTATTGGTGATATTGGTATTACTGGCATTGGTAAGCACAAAATTGTTCAGCCCGGTAGTAATCGTACCGGCATTTGTAAAGACCTGTCCGCCTGTCCCGTTGAAAGTAGTGGTATTGCTTCCCGGCGTGTAAGTGGCACCGACCGGTAAGGTGTAATTGTGCCCTAAAAATATATTAATCGTATTGGTGTTCAGATTTAATACCGTATTGGCTCCCTGGGTTAAATCATTCAAAACATTCAGGTTCAAAAAAGAGGTGTTCAATGAATTGGTATTCCACTGGACAGAAGTATTTCCTGTTCCCCCATTTTTGGTTAGGTTCAGGTTGTAAAATGGAACAGTCGAATTGGCCGTGTAGGTAGTTGCAGAGCCGGGTAAATTCAGATTCACAGTACCACCGGTAACCTGATAATTACCTTGCTGAGACTGAATGTCCATGATCTGATAATTAAACGAACCATCAACAAATTGATTGTTGGTGAAATTCAATGTTCCGCCGGACATCGTGAAAACAGTATTGGCACTGTTTAATCCCAACATCGGTCCGGCATGATTTTCACCCTGCATCCTGAAGTTGGCTGTACCGCCAGTCTGGATGTAACTCATCAGATTCGATCCGCCTGAAGCTACCCATGCCTGACTCGCATCCAGTATTCCTGTCCCTTCAATTATTAATTCGGGCGTGCCAAGGGTTCCCAATACGATCCCTGCGGCGTCGCCTGTAGAGAACGTTCCTGAACTTAATCTCAGTTTTCCGTACAAGGTGGCTGCCTGATAACCGGTTCCATTGCTGCCTGAAACTGTGGTAGAAACATTCGCGCCATTCAGCCACAAACAGGCTGTGGGGATCAGGTTGAAGTCTTGTCCTCCTTCCGTCAAGGAGGGGATGGTGATGTTGTTGTTGAGTTTTAAGGTTCCGTAATGAATAAAAAGTGCCTTGGAATAGGCGCCAATGCCATATCCTTCCGGTCCTCCGTTAAACGAATTGGTTCCTTGGTAATTCGGGGCATACAGTCCGAAATTGGCTGTTGCCGACGAGACTACCTCAAGCACATTGGTTTGATCTGTTCCTTTTTCTACAACCATCCTGAAGAAGTCGGTTATACCATTGCAAGTAATCGTATTGTCGGTTCCTCCTTTGAAATAGACCTGAACATCCCCGTAATTGGTTCCTGAATAGGCGGTGGTATTCAGTGTATAATAGGCAGTGACAGCAGGTGATGGCAATCCTGTAAACCTGATTGTTCCATTGTTGGTCAAATTGCCATAGAGGTTTAAAGTGTGAACCGGATAGGCGGCCAATGGCAAGGTTGAACCAAGCGCCGGATCTGGTATGGTCTGTCCTGAGGCAAAATTGCTCACTGCAATACTACATCCCGCATCCACCGTAAAATTCCCGTTCACCGTGAGGTTGATCAGGTTATCGGATGCCGTCGGATTACCAAACCTGAAAGTCAAGGTTCCGGCAGACAGCCTCTTCAGATTGAAATTGCCGTTTAAGGTATAATTGATTGGATTCGTGGCATTGTCGAGATAAACTAAATTATTTGATGCGGAATAATTTGAGACAATCAGGTTGTTGTAGGTCAGTTGTGTACTGCTGAGACCTGTATTGTTCAGGTCGTAATATTCTACGGTACCTCCGTCATTTGCAACGAAACCGCTATAATTCCCGGCAGGGAAGGAGCTTGAGGAGAGCTTAATTACACCTTGTCCTGTCACAGTCCCGAAATTGTGGCCATTGCGTGTGGCTAAATCCAAGGTTCCCCCGAGTCTGACCTCGAGTTTCGCCGCATTTTTCCCATTCTCATTGGTGGTAACGGTCCGGCCATTTAAAATGACCACATTGTCACTTGCCGATGGAACTCCTGGATTGATTGAGAAAGAGCCGGATGGGTCCATGGTCCAGGTGGTACTCACTTTCCAGTCGCCCGACTGGTAAGAATAATACGTTTTTACTTTCGCAGTTCCAATGGCAAAATAGTTGTTGGAATTTACAGATTGAACTGAAGTGATGGATGCTCCGATATTTGCACCGCCAATACTGCTGTAAGGGCCCGATTGGGTGGCAGATTGAGCGGCATTTTTGGTGACGTCGATTCCACTGTCTGTCATACGAACATAGGTACTCGTCAAGCTACCGCTGACGGTCTGCATGTACCAGTTGCGAGCTGCTACTGCTACAATGGTTGTAAGATCCACGGAAGTTGCTCCGGTACTGCTCTCAATTACTTGGATGACCGGGCTGGTTGTACCGGTTCTGATATTGACCAGGTCGAATGGCCTGTAGTTGGTGCCGTCTCCTACCGGGAAAGTATAGCTTGTGCCGTCGCTTGCGATATTGGATAGCAGTGCCCTGGCCAAAGGTCCGTTGATGTATCCTCCTCCGGCAACAACGCCAACAACGGCTGTATTGCTGACTGTTATAAAATTGGTGGTAGTTGAATTCAGGTATCCCGAAGTCAGCGTAAGTACACCCACGATAGAAAGTGGATTGTTGAGCGTAATTCCTCCTGTGGCATTGTTGTTGAGGGTTAAATTGCTGAGGCTGGAGACGCTGGCGGGGATGTTCACCCCGGTTGAAGAACCTCCAAATCCAAGAGAGGAGGAGTTAGAGGTTGCGAGGTTTCCGGGTGTGCCTGCGATGGATGGACCATTCAAATTCAATGAATTACCTCCGACGGTAAAAGTTCCGCTGGTAAGCGTAAGGCCATTGGTGATGGTCACAGATCCGCCCAGGTTTACTCCTGATGCGTTGTTGACAATTACACCTCCTGTTCCCGAAAATGTGGAAGGAAATTCCGAACCTGTGGTCTGCAGGGATGACCCTTTGTACTGAAGCGTTGAGGAGGCACCATAGGTGAGGGTACCTGTAACGATTGTCGTTGCGGTCCCTTCCATGGAAAGAATACCGTTGACAGTGGTAGTCCCGGCTGGAAAAGTCTTGGCACCTGATCCGGAAAGGGTCAGGTTGTTGTACGTGGCGGGCAGTACAGTCTGTGCCGATCCGTTATAGGCCACGGTACTTGATGCACCCGGGGTGAAAGTTCCGCTGTTGGTGAAAGTTCCGCTGATGGTCAAAGAAAATGCACCGGAGAACGTGAGCGATGCCCCGGTGTTGATTGTAATATTGTTGCAAAGGGCTGCAGAGCCAATAATTGGTTGATTTCCGCCCGGTAAAATGGTAACATTGGTGGCTGCCGTAGGAACTGTTCCACCGCACCAGTTGGAACCGGTATTCCAGTCGGTACTTGTTCCGCCAATCCAGTTGCCCGGAGAGCAGGCCACACTCCCTACATTCAGTTTACCTGTAGCGTTTGCAAAGAAGGTCGTGTTGATGTTAGTTGCACCGGAATTGGTACCTCCGTAGGAACCGGCAGATTGTAAGGTCCCTCCCAATGTCAGTGACAATGATGAATGAGTCAGTCCGGCACCCAGGTTTGCCTTGACTCCGGTGGCAATGGTAAAGGCTCCGTTGATGGTAGTCGTTGAACTTATCGTCTTTGTGTTGGAACCGGAGAATGTAAGATTGTTAAATGTGGTTGCTGTTGCTGATAAGGTTTGAGCCACACCTCCAAAATTCACAGTACCTGTTCCTGCGCTGAAAACAGAACCTGTTCCGTTCCAGGCAGTTGTGCTCGTAGCGTTTGCATTCAGCGTACTTGAGCCGCCGTTGAGCGTTCCGGCTGTAAGGGTTATTACCCCCGAAAATGTGTGGGTTAACAAAGTCCCAAGGTTCAGGGTTCCGCCTGCACCGTTGATGGTGAGGCCTGCACCATTGACATTATCCTGCAAGGTTGCAATTCCGGAAGTCTTGGTCATTGAAACCAATCCCGTGGTGGTAAATCCGTCGATGCTTTGAACTGCAGCCGTACTGGCAATAACAATGGGGGAACTTCCTGCCGTAAATGTACCATTGTTGACAAAATTGCCGCCAAATGTCAAGGCATTGTTGGCTGTAGCTAAAGTCACACCCGTATTGATGGTCAACGCACCATTGGCTATAATATTGTTGCCCAGTGTTTTGGTGCCGGATCCGGAGAAGGTAACATTGTTAAATGTGGTAGCAGAGGCAGATAGCGTTTGAGCCACACCACCAAAAATCACAGTACTTGTTCCTGCACTGAAAACAGAAC
>JBAXUL010000140.1:0-8768 GCA_037129695.1 Prolixibacteraceae bacterium | reverse complement strand
AAAGGTGCCACATGAGGACTCAGTCCCTGTCCGGCATCGAATGCAAAAAGTGTTACAGTTCCAGTTGGTTTTTTGATAATCGTCCGGCTCACTACAGCATCTTTCGAATATTCTATATCCTCGGCTAATTTGAATAATTTTCCTGTTTCCATTATAATGTGTTTTTTATATCGTTGTATTTGAGCAATTTATAACATTAATTACACCCATTGTTCATCCAAAATCTCACCTTTTATGCTCACTGTTACAGCTTTTACCGGTACTTTTCTGGCCGAACGTTGTACCGCCATTTGCACCAACTGGAGTAAACCGCCACAGCATGGTACCTCCATTATCAGCACAGTGATTGTATTTACCTTTGATGCATCAATCAAATCAATCAATTTTTTCAAATAGATTTCCTTTCCCTGATCCAACTTGGGACAAGCAATTACCAATGATCTGTTTTTTAGCCAGTTGGAATGGAAATCCCCGAGTGAAAATGCGGAACAATCAGAAGCGACCAAAAGATCTGCTCCCTGAAAATAAGCCGCCGCCGGATTGATCAGATGCAGTTGTACCGGCCATTGCCTCAATTGCGATGAAGCGGAAACCGTTTTCTCCAGCGCAATCGGTCGCATGGAAGCTGCATCAAACACAACCGTCTGCGAACCAGGACATCCTCCTCCACAACCGGTATTATTCGCTGGTGCAACAGTCTGATGAACAGCATCTTTCACATCCTGAATTTGAAAGGTTAATTCCGCTTCATGCTGAATCAAAAATCCCATTCCCTGCTTTAAAAAGACAGTTTCATTGTGCTCTTTGAGGTGTCTCAAATGGGCAACCACAGTATTAAACCCTTTTCCGATCATCCCTGCCATCACCTTGATTTCATCATAAGGTTCTGCCTCGCGTTGTTCGATGGTGATGGCTCCTTCCGGACAATGCCCAATACAAGCCCCGAGTCCGTCGCACATCAATTCGCTGACAAGCCTTACTTTGCCATCAATAATTTGCAAAGCACCTTCATGACAATTTGGCACGCAGTCGCCGCAGCCGGTGCATTTATCCTCATCAATTTTAATAATATCCCTTTTCATTTGTTTTTATTTGTTTCTAATTGTTGGTAGATGTTTTGTCGCGCCAAGCCCGCTAAGTTCGCAAGGAAAAAGAACGACCTATTGATTTGTTCATCGCTTAAAACAAATTTCGATTCAAAAATAGGTTCAAAATGGAACTAAAATTGTAACATTGGGTACAATTCTAAATAAATTTATACCATGTACCGGATATTTTTGAATTCGCCCCTCTTCAGGGGATTGACCATGGAAGAGCTGGATGAATTATTTCAAAGCGTCAACCACCAGATCAAACAATTCAGAAGCGGTGAATTGCTTGCGATGGCAGGAGAAGATGTTGACAAAGCTTTTCTGTTGATGCAGGGACGGCTCCAGGGTGAAATGGTAGATTTTTCTGGTAATTCATTGAAAATAGAAGAATTAGATCCACCTCAAATGGTTGCCGCTGCCTTTTTGTATGGACCACAAAACAAATTTCCAGTCTTTTTAAGTGCCAAATCAGACGGACGGATTCTGGTAATTCAGAAAAAGGAATTTACCGGGATGCTTTCAATGGAACCAAGGGTGATGGTCAATTATATCAACATAGTGTCAGGAAAAGCCCAGTTTTTGTCAGGCAAAATCACCTTTCTGTCCCTGAAGACCATTCGGGAGAAAATTGCCTATTTTTTGCTGCAAAGAATGAAAAGCGGCATGAACAACACGATCAACATTGACCAAACACAAACCAATCTGGCCGATCTCTTCGGAGTTACCCGTCCTTCGCTGACAAGAACCATCCTGGAAATGGAAAAACAAGGAATCTTGACCTGGTCAAGAGAGAGCATTTTGATCAACAACATGAAAAAACTCAACACTATTCTGGGAAGGTAGATTCAAATGGAAAGTAAAACTTTGAATTTTGTCGATCAGATGAACAAAATGGGTAAAGAGGGCATCCCATTTTTGTTTGTGATTGATTATGAAATGAATAACCCGATTATTTGTCCATTACATGAAGCTGCGAAGAACAACATCTTCTACGGAGTAAACGGGCTGCGTAACTTTACAAAAACAATTTCCGAAGGAAAACCCCTCCACTTTCGCAAGAAACCTGTTGACTACGATACCTACCGGATTGCATTTGAAAAAGTGCAGAAAGAGATCCGTTTAGGGAATACTTTTTTGGTTAATCTTACATTTCCTACTGAAATCGAAACCAATTGGAGTATGAGAAGGATATTTGAAAAAAGCAAGGCACCCTACAAGTTGTTGGTTCAAAATGATTTTGTTCTGTTTTCACCCGAAAGTTTCGTTAAAATTGCCAATGGCATTATTTCTTCCTATCCGATGAAAGGCACCATCGATGCCTCTGTTCCTGGAGCCCGTGAGCTCATCCTGTCGGATGAAAAAGAAAAGGCGGAGCACGCTACTATTGTCGATCTGATCAGGAATGATATTTCCATGGTTGCACGCGATGTCACGGTTAAAAAATTCAGGTATCTGGAAGAGATCCTTACGCATGACAAAACCCTGCTTCAGGTAAGCTCCGAAATTTCAGGCCTTTTACCGGCAGATTATATGGATCACCTTGGAACCATCATCATCAGGTTGCTGCCTGCCGGGTCCATCTGCGGTGCCCCAAAGGACTCCACCCTGCGAATTATCAGAGAGGTGGAAAATTACAGCCGGGGCTACTATACGGGCGTATTCGGCATCTTTGACGGCATAACACTGGATTCTGCTGTCATGATTCGTTTTATCGAGCAAAATTCAGGTCAACTCCGCTATAAAAGCGGCGGTGGTATTACCATCCAAAGCAATCCGGAAAAAGAATACAGGGAATTAATAGACAAAGTGTATGTTACAACTCATTGAAACCATTTGTTTCGAACATGGTAAATTCCAGAGAATTTCCTTGCACGAAGAGCGAATGAACCGTTCCAGGCACATGCTGTTCGGGATTGAGAAACCCATCTCGTTTGGGAGTCTTCTTCGAATCCCCAGCGAAATGGCAGAACAGAAAATCAGATGCAGGGTGACCTATGCTGAAACCATAGAAAATATTGAATATGAAGAATATATACTAAAAAATATTGGTGGTTTGCTATTGGTTTTTGATGATTCGATTGATTATTCCCACAAATTCAGGAATCGGGATTGTCTGAATCATTGGTTAAACCAGCGTGGTACGGCAGATGAGATCCTGATCGTGAAAAATGGCAGGATTACTGACACAAGTTTCTCCAATATTGTGTTTTTGAGAAACGGAACCTGGTTTACTCCGGAATATCCGCTATTACCAGGCACCAGAAGAGCAGACTATCTTGAAAAAAAAATGATCTTTCCTGCAAATATCAGGCCTGATGATTTGAATTTATACGAAGAGGCGAGGTTGATCAATGCCATGCGACCATTGGAAGATGCCGAACCGATACCCATTTCGAAAATCAATTAAGGCAGGTGTCAATCATTACTATTCTTAAACGGAAATAAAGATCAGTGCAATAATGAAATGACGTTTTACTAAGGAAGACGAAGAATTTGTGTGTAGAGTTGTGTGTGTAAAATAAAAAATCCTCTGTAAATCAATCGATTACAGAGGATTATGTGACCCCACCGGGATTCGAACCCAGATCAAAAGAACCGGAATCTTCCATTCTATCCATTAAACTATGGGGCCATTTACAGAGGTGCAAATGTAGCACAATTATCTTTTGGCAACACCCCTCACCCAAAAAATGATTCACCGAACGGCTGAATTGATTGAATAAAATTGGTTCATTTGATCCAGATCGGTAATAATATCCGCCAGAAAAAATATTTTTGTACAATGGATTATCAATCCATCCACCATTCACAGATGAATTACTCGATCATAGATGTTGAAACAACCGGAAGTTCACCCGGCAATGGGAAGATCACAGAAATTGCGATCTACCTTTTCAATGGGACTGAAATCATCGATTCCTTCATCTCACTGGTCAATCCGGAGTGTGGAATCCCCTGGAACATTACCAAACTTACCGGCATCACCAACGAGATGGTAGAGACTGCTCCCAAATTCTATGAAATAGCAAAGAAAATTGTCGAAATTACCGCCAACACTACCTTTGTCGCCCATAATGCCTCGTTCGATTACTCCTTTGTGAGGGAGGAGTTTAAACGGCTCGGATATGATTATAAGCGGAAGACATTGTGTACGGTGAGCCTCAGCAGGAAACTGATTCCGGGTCACCGCTCCTACTCCCTGGGCAATATCTGTCAGGATTTGAACATCCCCATTGAAGGGAGGCACAGGGCAGCAGGCGATGCATTGGCGACGGTATCCTTGTTTGCCAAAATCATGGGACAAAATGCCACACTCGACCATGATCTTTTTTCAGCCCGGAAAGGTAACCTTTCCGAAGAGGCCATCGCTTCGCTGCCCGGCACCTGCGGAGTCTACTATTTGTATAACTCAACAAGTGACTTGATCTACATCGGAAAAAGCAAAAATATCCATCAGCGGATTCTTTCCCACTTGAACAACAGACTGACCAGGAAAGCCATGGAAATGAGTGAAAGAATCAGTTCTGTGAGTTACGAAGAAACTGGCAGTGAATTGGTTGCGATGCTTCTTGAGTCTGAAGAAATCAAAACCAACCACCCTTTTTACAACCGGGCCCAAAGAAGGTCGGCCAATAATTTCGGTATTTTCTCTTTTGAGGATGAAAATGGCTATTTGCATCTTTATGTCAAAAAAATCACAGAGGAAGATATTCCTTTGATCTCCTTTAGTTTTTACCAGGAAGCCATCGACTTCCTTCATACCCGTGCGGAAAAATTCACCTTGTGTAAAAAATTATGTCATCTCGACGATCGTTCAGGTTCATGCTTTAACTCCGGGTTCGGGGTTTGCCGGGGAGCCTGTCAAGGCAAGGAGGATCCTGCAGACTATAATATTCGCGTCAGGGAAGTGATCAAGCCATGGCAGTTCCATTCTTCCAATTTTTTCATCCTTGAAAAAGGGAAAAATCAGGATGAACTGGCCATCGTCAAAATTGAAGAAGGAAAATACATTGGGTATGGTTTTCTCCCATCGGACATACCACATGCTGATTTTGAAGCGATTAATGATTGCATTCGTCCAAGAAAAGACAATTGGGATGCAAGAAATATTATCAAGAGCTACTTGAAAAAAAACCGCCGAATAGTGAAAATTCTGGAGTATTAACCTGCGTCCGACAACCCCTCCTTGTATCTCGATAATGCCCGCTCGCGTGCAAAACTATGGTCAATAATTTTCTCCGGATAATTATCCGTCTCAAACTCAGGAATCCATTTTTTGATGTAAACATTTTCAGAATCAAATCTTTGGGTCTGCAATTCCGGGTTAAAAACTCTGAAATAGGGAGCCGCATCACAGCCCGAACCAGAGGCCCACTGCCAGCCTCCGTTGTTGGATGCCAGGTCGTAATCATTTAATTTTGAGGCAAAATAGGTCTCGCCCCATCTCCAATCAATCAAAAGATGTTTGCATAGAAAACTTGCGGTAACCATTCTAACCCTGTTATGCATAAATCCGGTCTGATTCAGCTCCCTCATTCCGGCATCCACCAATGGATATCCTGTCTTTCCTTCACACCAGGCCTCAAAATGATTCTGGTTGTTTTCCCAGCGGATGTTGTCATAGGCAGGTTTAAAAGCTCGTGTGGTAACCTGAGGGAAAAACCAGAGTATCTGACTGTAAAAATTACGCCAGATCAGTTCTGACAGGAAAACCGGGGAATGCAACATGGCCAGTGCCGTAATTTTTCGGATACTGACTGTACCAAATCTTAAGTGAAGACTCAGTTTGGAGGTACCTTCCCTGGCCGGAAAATCACGATTGGATTCATAATTTTCCAATAAACTTTGTGGCAGGGACTTGGGAGGGAATAGATTGACCACCCTGGAAAATCCGATCGACTCAATGGACGGAATTGCCATTGGTTTCATCCTGATAAAGTTGTGAAAATAAAGGGAAGTCTTATTGGCACGGACCATATCAAGGTTCAGTTTTTCCAGAAAACGGTTTTTATAGGGAGTAAATACAGTGTAAGGCTTACCATCTTTCTTCACCAATTCATCCTTTTCGAAGATGACATGATCTTTGTAAGTAATGAATTCGGAACGATTGATCTTCAGAAAGCGTTCCACTTCAAGATCCCTGTAATTGGTATAAGGTTCATAATCTCGATTGCAATAAACACTGCAAATATGAAATTTTTCAATCAAACCCTTGAAGACATCCAGGGGTCGGCCGTGGACGACACAAAGCGTTGACCCTATTTTTTCAAGTTCTTTCTTGAGTTGTAAGAGGGTATCATACAAGAAGTTAATGCGGTAATCAGCTTCGTTGTCGATTCTTAGCAGTATTTCCGGATTTAATATGAACAGTATCAAAACATTTTCACGCGTCTTCAGTGCGTGAAAAAGGGCTGTATTGTCATCTAACCGAAGATCCCGGCGCATCCAGAAAATATTAACGACCGGTTTTTCCTTTTGATGGATCATCCAAAAAATGTTGGTGAATGGTTGGTGAAATATAAGAAAAAACAAAACTAAGTCTCTACATTTGCATCACTAAAATAAAATGTATATCATCAATTACCTAAAATTTATGAATAAAAGAGGTTTTGCCAGTGACAACAATTCGGGTATTCACCCTAATATTTTGAAAGCCATCGAACTAGCCAATGAGGGTCACGCGGTTGGATATGGCGACGACATCTACACGGAAAAGGCTAAAATGCTCTTCAGAAAAGAGTTTGGAGAAGAAACCGAAATCTTCTTTACGCTGACAGGTACCGGTGCCAATATCTTATCCATTCAATCATTGTGTCAATCTTTTCACGCAATCCTATGTGCTGAAACTGCGCATATTCACACGGATGAATGTGGAGCACCCGAAAAATTCACAGGCAGTAAACTTATCCCGATACCGTCGGCAAACGGTAAGGTATACCCCGAAGAATTGGCGAAAAAATTACATGGATTTGGCGCAGAGCACCACTCCCAGCCTGGTATGCTCAGCATATCCCAGGTGACGGAAATGGGAACCGTTTATACTGCAGATGAAATCCGGGAACTTGCTGACATTGTTCACAGTCATGGAATGTATTTGCACATGGATGGCGCCAGAATCGCCAATGCGGCAGTGGCTCTTGGTACAAACTTCCGGACCTTTACGAAGGATGCCGGAGTGGATGTCCTTTCTTTTGGCGGAACAAAAAATGGGCTGATGCTGGGTGAAGCCGTATTGATATTCAATCCGGAACTGGGTAAAAACAGCAAATACTACAGAAAACAGGCAGCACAATTGTTTTCTAAAATGAGATTCGTCTCTGCCCAGTTTATCCCCTACCTGGAAGAGGAAATATGGAAATCCAATGCCCTGCATTCCAATCAGATGGCTCAGAAGCTGGCAAGTTTGGTTTCAGGTATCAAAGCCATCAGGATCACCCAAAAAGTGGAGGCAAACGGCATTTTTGTCGTATTACCCAGGGAGATCATTCCGGTAATCAGAAAAGAATATTTTTTTTATGATTGGGATGAATTCAAAGGTGAGGTCAGATGGATGACCTCTTTCGATACCACGGAGGAAGATGTCATCAATATGGCCGCACTGCTAAAATCCTGTTTGGACTAAAATGGGTTAAGCCGCTTTTTTGTTGTACTTTTGCGAATTCATCAAATAAAAAGCATTCATGATTAGTCGAAGGATTATCCGTACCAAAATTCTGCAGATACTTTATGCGCATGTTTCCACCCCTGATAAACCGATCAGTGCATCTGAAAGCGAACTGCATTTCAGTATCCAGAAAACCTATGACCTCTACCATCTTCTGCTGATACTTCCGGTTGAACTCTGTGATTATGCTGAGCGGATGATGGAGATCAGAAAGCTAAAGAATTTTCCTACCGAGGCGGAGCTAAATCCGAATATGCGTTTCGTATCCAACAGGTTGATCAGTAAACTCAAGAATAACACGGAATTAACTTCCTATGTTGAAAAGAATAAGGTCAATTGGGTGAACAGTCAGGAATTGGTAAAGAAAATTTATCAATCCATGGTTGAATCCGATGTTTACAAAAACTATCTCACAATTAAAAGTGATGATTTTCAGGTTGACAGAGGATTTTTCGAGGATTTTTTTGCCGAGGTATTACTAAAAAGCGAGTTCGTTTTCAATGAATTCGAAGAACAAAGCATTTACTGGAATGACGATTTGGATTTCGTTGTTTCCATGGTTATCAAGACTTTGAAGAAATTCAAGGAAGAAAGCAATTTTAACGATCATCTTTCCTCTCTCTACAAAGATGAGGAGGACAGAGAATTTACTATTAACCTGTTCCGCAAGACGCTCGCAAGAAGTGAGGAAAACCGCAAAACAATTGAGGCATATACCAAAAACTGGGATGTTGACCGGGTTGCGACCATGGATATTCTCATCATGGAACTCGCTCTGACAGAGCTTACTGAATTTCCTTCTGTGCCAATCAAAGTTAGTCTGAACGAATACATCGAACTGGCAAAATATTACAGTACACAAAGAAGCAGTATATTTATCAACGGTGTTTTAGACCGCATCACCAAAGATTTCAAGGAACAGGGAAAAATTGTCAAAGCCGGACGCGGACTTCTGGAAGGATGAGAATCAAACAATTCATAGGGTATTTCGGGGCAATTTTGGTCCTATTTTC
>JBAXUL010000014.1:0-49283 GCA_037129695.1 Prolixibacteraceae bacterium | reverse complement strand
TTATTTCGAAATCGTTCCCGGCGTTACAGGATTCGGATTGATGTTGGTTACCACAACAGTAGTTGGCGCGGTGCTGCAGCCACGGGCGTCTGTGACGGTCACGGTGTAACTGCCGGATGGGATTGTTGCCCGATCTTCGGAATTGCTGGTGCCGGCCACATCAGACCAGTCGTAGCTGAAAGGTGCCGTACCTCCGGCAACAGTCAGATCAATGCCTCCGTCACTGACTCCCGGACAGCTGGCACGGGTGATGGCTGTACTCAGAGCAAGCGTGGCAGGCTGGGAAACCAATACAGTTGTACTCTTGGTGCAGTTGTTGGCATCTTTTACCGAAATGTTGTATGGGGTAGCAGAAGCTGCCACGGTACTGAAGGTGTTGCCTGCCTGGTAGGCCGCACCGTTGAGACTGTACTGCAAGGTGCCGGTTCCTCCGCTAGCCGTTACCGTGATGGTGGAGGTTCCGCCGTTGCAGGCTATCGCAGAAGCTGCCGCAGAAGTTGTAATGGCTGTCGGTTGGGCAACCACCATGCCGGAAACTATTTGCGGACAGCCAAGGGCATTGGTTACCGTCACCGAATAGGTTCCGGCAAGCAGTGCGGTTCTGTTTTGAGTGGCCACGCCATCGCTCCAGGCAAAAGTCTCGGTGGTAAATGCCGGTGTTGATCCCAAAGAGATGGCACCAGTATTGTTTCCATTGCAAAGAATGTTGGTGATAGTGGGCGTTATAGTCTGTGCTGTCGGTTGGGTGATGATGGCAGAAGCTGCTTTGGTGCAACCCTTGCTGTCGGTCACTGTGACGCTGTAGGTCCCGGGCACAAGTCCGCTTCTGTTTTGAGTCGTCGGACCATCTGCCCAAACATAAGTGTATGCAGGTGTACCCCCTGTTATGGCCAGGTCGATACTTCCTGTGGCCCTACCATTGCACACAATATTGGTCGGAGTAGCTGTTGCGGTTATTTCAGTGTTCGCATTGACGGTAACAGTAAAAGAGGTCGCACATCCGGTTCCGTTGGAGGCAACCACATCGACCGAATAGGTTCCTGACGCAAGATTTGAAATAGTGGTTCCTGTACCGCTGCCGGTACCACCGCCACTTTTGGTCCAGCTCCAGACGAAGGGCGCTGCACCACCGGTGATAGACATGGAAATTGAACCGCTGGACAGGCCATAACAGGCCGGAATGATGCTGGTAATGGCCGAAATTCCGCAGGAAACCGGCGAAGCCACCGAGTTTTTATAGATACGACCACAAGACGACTTTTCGGTCAGTGTGATCGAGACGATGCAATTGGTGGGTCCACTTACCTGGGGAACGGAGAAAATCGTGTAGCGGGCATCCCCTGCATGGGCAGGATCCTCCCTGAAGGAACCTCCGCAGGAGGAAATCCACTCCACATTAAATTCACTGATAATCCGGGGCGGACTAACTGTGAATGAGATTGGAACATCATTACCAGAGGTCAGAATTCCTATTTGAACATTGAACCCCGGATCCGGAGCCGTTACTTTCCCTGCAAGAAATGAGAAATTAAAGAAGGCCCGTTGGGCGGCAACATTAGGGGGCAGAGAAGCCGTAGCAATATTGTGGGAGGCCTCCAGCATCACCATTCCTCTCTCTGCATCACCATATGCATATCCATATGCGATTACTGCAGCTTTGTATTTCGCGTCCGTACCCTTTTTCTGGGCATGATCCGGATCAAATCCTCCAATTTTGGTGGTAGCTCGCCAGCCTCCTCCAACATTGTAGGTTCCACCATTGGTAGGAATGTAAATTTGTTCGACCCCTTGCTGGGTAGCCGCATCCAGCGGACCCATGAACTGCATCACAGGATCCCCTCCGTTGTCATAACTGTAAGGTGGACCTCCGGCAGTATGATGAGTCCAGAGTGTCAGGGCATTTTCATAATAGGGATTGTTGTACAAAGCACCTGTTGATGCAGCAGTACTAATTTTTTCCGAAAGAAAGTTGGTCTGCTGGGAAGGATTCGCCGGATTGAACATATCCTCAAGGGCACTTCCCGCGTTGCATCCCAGCCAAATAGAACCTTTGTTGACCTGGTTCCAGTCGAGCAAATGGCCATGTGTGGCCCACGTCGGATTCGCATGGGGCATGATAAAAATATCATCACAAGGACCCAAATCAGCGGGATTTTTCCAGGTGGCACTTGTTCCACCACCATAGGCAGTTGAGGGGATTCCTGCATTGGCAAAAAATGTTGTGGCAATGGCTCCGTTTTGCTTATCCAGAGTCCAGCGCGGAACAGAGCTGACACTCAAGGTTTTAAATACGGGAACGGTAATTGGGGAGGTCGTGGTAATGCCTTTTACACCAAGTGCTTGCCACGTGACAAGCTTCGCATCAACAGATGCATTCCGGTAGGCAAAAGGAATCACAAATGGACCTCCTTTGAATGCATACCCATTGTAGATGAAATCAGTACCATCCTTTGACTTGGCAGGATCGATGATCCATTTAACATCGACGGCATCATGGATAATTAAATCATAAATCAATCCATATGGCTTGAGCGAATTGGCAATAGTCTGGGGAACAAGGCCCATATCAATGATAAACGCTCCTGCAGGAAAGGTGGTATCCTGCGACTTTACAGTTTCAGGTTTAAATACTGTTGATAAAATCAAGGCCAAAAAAACCAAAAACCAATATTTTTTTTCCCGATTGGACTTAATAATGTGACTACATTTTTCAATGCTCATAATGCGTTCAGGTTTCATATTAGTTGGTCAATTTAGTCAGAAGAACAGAATATTATCAAAAACTATTGTCACTGATTATCAATGACAGGAATGCTCAAATGTATCTATTTAAATATAAAATGTACCCATTCCAAAAAGGAGACAAATCATACTAATTATTTACTAAAATCTCATTATCAATTGTTTAATAATGCTATATGCTTAATATTCAGCGCATAACAAAATTTACATATCAATTTTTATGCCAAAATTAGCTTATTAAGAAATACAATTAGTATTGCACTAATATTTAGCTACTTAATGCTATAGTTTATAATTACTTTAAACTATAGGTTTGCAAAATATCTATCTGATTGACTAAAGTGCGTAATCATGCGTGTAGTTACGCGGAAATGAGAAAAGGCCTGTTGAATTTGCCATTGATATGACACAATTCAGACCTCCACCTATTTTCGCCTGAGCTCTTCATTGAAGTCGTGACTGAAGGCTCATCAGTATTCTGAAAATAAATTGTAAGTGTCAGGGGAAAAGACTATTGGGAATTCAAATTCCTCCTCAAAAAGGAGCAAATCCGAGTGTGACTTGCTCTCCGAAGTGTTCATGAATTGGTACAAATCGGTTCCGACAGTAGTAAGTTAATCCAATAAAATGAGTTTTGTGCAATATACACTTCCATTGAGAACTTATACCTGCAAAAATCGCAAAAGGCCGAATTCAATAATAAATCCAAAATCCCCAAATTGCTTGGGGGTAGTTTAAATGGCAAACTGCGATTCGTAGAAGAAGGTTGAAGCCCTTCTCTACGAATCCCCTAATTTCTTGTAGATCACATACGAATATACAATCGGCACAACAACCAGGATCACCAGCAAGGGAACCATTACCCATTCAAATTTGTCGACTACGAAATAGAGGCCAATCGCGACCAGACTTCCCCAAAACCAAAGCTTTCCGGCCATCTTGTGGGTGCGGATCCATACTTCATCGCTGTTCAGGGTCCATGGCACCTTGATGCCCACAAAATAATTGGGCCGGATATTTCCCATGTAGTTGCCGATCAGCATCAACAGGAAAAAGATGGTGAGAGGTAATAGTTTCTGAACTGAATCAGTTTTGTTCACGACGCTCCAGATGATGGCGGAATCGAGAAAGCCGATGAAAATGCACATTATCAACCGGAGTTTAAAGTAACTTTCCTTGAAAACCACATAATTGCCTCCTTTCGGATCAATTTTCGGCAAAACCAGCATCATAATATAGAGGCCAAGGGGTAGCCAGATATAAACCCACCTTGAGCCATATCCATTGGGCTGTCCCTGGGCATCAAAATGAATCGGCATCGACTCCGGCAACAGGTTCCAGTTGACTGCCAGATATATAACCGGAATAATGGTCAGTACGATCAGTACCAGTTCCCGAATTAAATTTTCTCTTTTCATAAGTAATCTATTATGCATAATTTATTAAAATTTCTGTTTTTTTTCGTGAATCTTTAGGCCTTGGTGCCTTCGTGGCGATTTTATCTTGCCACAAAGGTACCAAGTCACTAAGATGCACAAAGGTTACAGAACTATCCGTTTTATTCCATCTTTTATCAAAGGAACGTTGAAATTGACTAGAAACCCAAGCCTTTTTCCTGTCAATTTCAAATGACTCAGGAGTTGTGCCTCCCATACAGGATTAACTGTTTCAAGTGCTTTTAGCTCACAAATTACAAGCTCATTAACCATGACATCAAGCCTCAATCCTTCGTTAAAAATAAAATTCTGAAATACAATGGGAACATCCAACTGCCGTTGAACCATAAAACCCTCACAAGAAAGCACATGACAAAAACAAACTTCATATACCTTCTCCAATAACCCAGGACCAAGCTCTTTATGCACTCTATAAGCAGCATTTACGACAGCTTTACCAATTGCTTCCTCTTCTGAAGAGATTGGTGCAAAAATTCTTTGATTATCCATCAAACATAAATTTACTAAAGTTTCTGGATTTTCTTTGTGAATCTTAGTGCCTTGGTGCCTTCGTGGCGATTTTATCTTGCCACAAAGGCACCAGGACACAAAGTACCCCTAAGAAATTTTCTATACTTAATGACAATGACCAACCGGGATAAAAAAATAAATTGAAGTTGAATCCATCACTAAATCTGAAAAATTCCAATGTATTTATCAATTGCAGTTGTTTCATTTCGTCTGTTTAAGTATCCATCCTGCAATTTCTTCCATTGCAGCTGGAGAAAAAGTTTGCTCTATTTGAGCATATTCTGATGGCAATCCGGTTTTGCACTCCTGAAACAAATGGTTCAGTCCCGGAAACTCTTTGATGGTAACCTGCTTGTTCCCGCCCTGCCTCAGTGCCTTTTCGATGGCCTGAAGATTGGCTTTGGCAGGTACCTGCAAATCTTTCTCCCCACCGACCGCCATGACCGGACATTTCACCTTGCCCAGGGCAGATGCAGGATCGTACCGGATGAAATAGACCATCCAGGGTGATGTTATCTGATTCACCTGAAGCGCGATGTATTCTTCCGTTGTCATGCCCTTCGGTTTGTTTTCATCCGTTCTATTCTGCAACAATCCCGTCAGAAATTTCGTCAAATCCACTTTCAGCGTTTCTGCTGTTTTGGACTGTAACACCAGGTCAAATGCCTTCCTGTTTGCGTCCCTCGTTCTGGCAATCTCCACTTCAGGTTTCCCCGCTGCACGACCGATCAGCTCTTGCTGAAGAAGTAAGATTTTATCTCCGCGCAAACCGGTTCCCGCCAGCAAAACAATGAAGTTCACATCCTTTGATCTGGAAGCCACCATCGGCGCGATGATCCCGCCTTCACTGTGACCCATCAATCCGATCTTATTCTGAATGATCTCTTTCCTGCTCTTCAGAAAAGCAATGGCACTCTCTGCATCTGAGGCGAATTCCACGGTAGTGGCCGTTTTAAAGTCGCCCTTGGATTGGGCAACTCCCCTGTCGTCGTATCTCAGAACCGCAATTCCCTGTCGTGTCAGGTAATCTGACAGAACCAGGAATGGTTTGTGGCCCATTATCTCCTCATCCCTGTTTTGGGGTCCGCTGCCTGAAATAAGAATAACCGCAGGAAATTGACCCTCCTTTTTTGGCAGGGTTAAAGTACCCGACAGTGTGATGTTGGCACTGTTGTTTTGAAAAGTCACATCCTCGGAATAGTACGGATAGGGTTTTTTGGGTTCCTGAGGCCGTACAAATGTTTGTTTTTCTATCTGTTCCTTCGATAAATTCATTGGAAGTTCCATGCCGTTTTGTTTCATTGAACCTTCAATGACTTTTCCTTTCAATTCACCGATGTACTCGAACCGCAGGTTGGGCATCTCGAGTTTCAGTTTCGAATTCTCAAAAATCGTGGAGCCTACCGGGATTCCCTTGGCACCCTGGTCCGGACTGTCCATGGTCGAACTGTATCCGGTGGCTGTTTTGGAAATATGAAAGACGATTCTCAGTTGCGTTCCCTGCACTTTTAATGCGCCATTCCACTGACCTGTAATATCCTGTCCGAAAACACCAAGGACTGCCAGTGTAAGTACCAAAATCATTGTTCCTTTTCTCATACGTAAATAGCAGTATTAATTTGTTGAATATTAGAACGTACGTATGGAACCCCCTGAATAATTTACATGCTATTTTGTGAACGATTGTGCATGAGGGTTTCACTCGTAAATAGATTTGTTAAATTATTGAATATCTGTAATTACTCATGGAACTCGCAGCTGAATTTACCTCGCCTTTTGTGGGATTTGCCCATGCTCGTTTCATATTAACATTTTTAAAAAAACTGTATTCTTTGCTTCATTGATTCTTCGTTTCAATCCTTCCTTAAACGGTAAACTTAATGGACGACCACAAAAGTCCTCCCCTACATTCTCACGGTCTCATTTTCCCATCTTTCAACTCTCAACTCTCAACTTTCAACTCTCAACTTCTTAAACTGCATCAGCCAAACGGCTATCCCATCGAAGACCGTAGTATTGATTGAATATTTGATGTACTGACCTTCCCGGATACTTACCACCAATCCGGCCTGCTTCAGCAAATCGAGATGGTGGGAGATACTTGGTTTCGTCATTTCGAATTTGTCGGCTATCTCACCGGCTGTCATATCCCCTTTGTTGAGCAATTCCAGTATTTCCCGCCGGGTGGGATCGTTGAGTGCTTTAAAAAAAGTGTTCATGACATATAGATATTTAGACAAATGTCTAATTATTATTCGAGATATACAAATTTTTAAAGAGAATTTTTGAAAGACAACAGATTGCTTTGCTTCACTCGCAATGACGGTACTTTTTACGTGATTCAGGGTGGATGGATAGCCACTAAGAATTGTGCAGATTGCTCCGTCATTGCGAGGAGGAACGACGAAGCAATCTGTTGCATCCAATAGTTTTAATTGATCATATCGCATCCCATGTACGGTACCAAAACATCAGGAATCCTAATTCCTTCGGGCGTCTGGTAGTTCTCCAGGATGGAGGCAACGATACGTGGCAAAGCAAGCGCACTGCCATTCAGGGTATGAGCCAGCAGCGGCTTCTTGTTGCCCTCTTCGCGGTAGCGCAGTTTCAAACGGTTGGCCTGGAAAGACTCAAAATTGGAAACGGAGGAAACCTCCAGCCAACGCCCCTGCCCTGCCGACCAAACTTCAAAATCATAAGTCAGGGCAGAAGTAAAGCTCATGTCGCCACCGCAAAGTCTGAGAATCCTGTAAGGCAAACCCAGTTTTTCGACCAATGAGGTGACATAACTGACCATTTCATCGAGTGATTCGTACGATTGATCGGGATGGGCAATCCTGACAATCTCCACTTTATCGAATTGGTGCAGGCGATTCAGTCCACGAACGTCCTTTCCGTAAGATCCTGCCTCGCGGCGGAAACAGGCGGAATAGGCACACGTTTTGATTGGCAGGTCTTTCGCCTCCACGATCACATCACGGAAGATATTGGTAACAGGAACTTCGGCGGTTGGAATCAGGTACAGTCCATCGATCGGACAATGGTACATCTGTCCTTCCTTGTCGGGCAACTGTCCGGTACCAAAACCGGAAGCTTCATTCACGACATAGGGAGGTTGTACTTCAAGGTATCCGGCAGCCCTTCCCTGATCGAGGAAGAAGTTGATCAACGCGCGCTGAATGCGTGCACCGAATCCTTTGTAGACAGGAAAACCTGCACCTGTAATCTTGACTCCGAGTTCAAAATCTATCAGGTCGTATTGGGCGGCCAACTCCCAGTGAGGTTTGGATCCCTCCGGTAATATTGGGATAACTCCTCCCGTTGCAACCACCAGATTGTCTTCGGGTGTCCTGCCTTCCGGAACCAGCGTAGAAGGAAGATTGGGCATTAATACCTGGAGGGCGGCCATCTGTGCATCAATGTTCTCAAAATCCACGTCGTACTGCCGGATCAAATCTTTCAGCACCACTGTCCGTTCCTTGGCTTTGCTGGCTTCATCCATTTTACCCTCCTTGAAGAGAAGACCGATCTCCTTTGATAACTGATTCATTTCTGCCTTGCAACCATCACTTTCAATCTGGTTTTCGTTGCGTTTCTGGTAGAGTGCCAGTACCTGCCGAACAATTTCGCGTGCATCGAAATGCTTGACAGCCAGTCTTTCGATTACTAATTCGGGATTTTCCTGAATGAATTTTAAGCTTAACATATTGAATGTCTTATGATTAAAAATTACAAATTACAAATAAATGTTTAATTGTCACCTATTGCCTTGTGTTTCCCTGGGGTGGTACTTTGAGACCTTTGTGGTTAGGTTTTTCAAAAAATCACAACAAAGGACGCGAAGGAATTCACGAAGGACACACTGCAAAAAGCAAACTCAAAGTTACAACAAAAAAAAACTCCTGCTTCATTGCCGGGGCAATAAAACAAGAGAGAATTTTTTTGGTTGCTGTCGGAGTTACTCGGCGACTACTTCCTTCAAAGGCTCAACACTCACATACGATTTGGCGTTGGTCTTCTTTTTGAAGGCAACTGTTCCATCGATCAAAGCGAAAAGTGTATGGTCTTTTCCAATACCGACATTTGCTCCGGGATTGTGAACAGTTCCACGCTGGCGTACCAGAATGTTACCTGCTTTGGCAGCCTGTCCACCAAAAATTTTCACTCCAAGACGTTTGCTTTCTGATTCGCGGCCGTTCTTCGAACTACCCGCCCCTTTTTTATGTGCCATGGTAAATTGTTTTTAGAGGGTTACGCTACTATTTCGTTGATAACAATTTGAGAAAAGAATTGACGGTGACCGTTTTTCTTTCTGTAGCCTTTGCGGCGTTTTTTCTTGAATACAATCACTTTTTCACCCTTGAGGTGAGAAAGAACCGTTGCATTCACCTTAGCGCCTTCAACGACCGGAGCTCCGATTGTGATCACTCCTTCATTGTCGACCAATAATACTTTCTCGAAAGTTACTTCCGTACCGACTTCATTTGGAAGACGGTGCACGTATACTTTCCTCGAATTTTCCACCTTGAACTGCTGTCCGGCGATTTCTACAATTGCGTACATGTTTACAATTTAATTATTAGGGTCCGGCAGGCGGGTTGAATACTCCTCTTTTTAAGCCTGAACGAACTATTTCGGACTGCAAAAGTAATCATTTTCAATTTACTGCCAAAACAAACTGAAAATAATTTGAATAAGTGGAAGATAATGGGTTACACAGAGTTTCACGGAGAAGCCCAGAGTAACACAGAGAAAAAAAATAATAACTCTCAACAGGTTAAAAAAAGCCTTGGGGGGTGTGACTTATCCCCATTTTATAATCTCAGATCCTTCAAACCCAATAGCCAATAATTATTTTTCTCTGTGTAACTCTGGGCTTCTCCGTGAAACTTTTTTATTTCTTTTTCAAAAGGTCGCGGATTTCGGTCAGGAGCAGTTCTTCTTTCGAAGGTGCTGCTGGTGCAGGAGCTTCCGCAGGTGCTTCGTTCTTTTTCATGAAACGGTTCATCATTTTGATCATGATAAAGATGGCAAAGGCGATAATCAGAAAATCAACCGTCACCTGGATAAATTTACCATAATTCAGACTTGCCCCTTCAGCTACCACTTTTCCGGCAGACATTACCGGATCACTCAACTGGATCTTCAAAGCACTGAAATCAGTGCCACCGATCAGCATTCCGAGCGGAGGCATGAGCACATCCGACACAAATGAAGTGATAATTTTGCCGAAAGCGGCACCGATGATGATACCGACTGCCATGTCGACGACATTGCCACGCATGGCAAACTCTTTGAATTCTTTTCCAATACTCATAATTAGGCTAATTTAGATTGATAACTATATTCGAAAATTGTAGGGCGAGACGACGGGAAAATGAGAAAATGAGATAGTAAGAAATCCCGTAACTCTTCCTGATTATTGTTAACTTTTTCTGTCAACCTATTTCAGGACAAGACACTTTCAATTCTCAACTTTCAATTCTCAACTTTCATCTTCTCATCTTCCCATCTTCTCATCCTCAAATTCCAATAATCTTCTTGATCTCATTCAACTTGTTCAACGCCTCCAGCGGTGACATCCGGTTGATGTCAAGATTACGTATTTCATCCCTGATCTGTTTCAAAACAGGATCGTCCAGCTGAAAAATGCTAAGTTGGAAACCCTCTCTGTTTTGCGCCAGATCGCCTACCGGCTTGACCGGAAATTCCCTGCGGTTGCTTTTCTCCATCTGTGCAAGAAGATCCTCCGCCCTTGCCACCACGCTGCGGGGCATCCCGGCCATCTGTGCCACGTGGATTCCGAAACTGTGGTTGCTTCCGCCGGGTACCAGTTTACGAAGAAAGATGATTTTTTTTCCTAATTCCTTGATCGAAACATTGAAATTTCTGATTCGGCTGAACGACTTCTCCATTTCGTTCAACTCATGGTAATGGGTTGCAAACAAGGTTTTTGCCCGCACTCTAGGATGCTCGTGGATGTATTCGACGATCGACCAGGCGATGGAGATACCATCGTACGTGCTGGTACCCCTACCCAGTTCGTCAAACAGAATCAGGCTCCGGTCCGAAATGTTGTTAAGAATACTGGCTGCTTCCGTCATCTCCACCATAAACGTAGACTCACCCGACGAAATATTGTCGGAGGCCCCCACCCTCGTGAATATTTTATCGACAAAACCGATACCCGCAGCCTCGGCCGGCACAAATGAACCAATCTGCGCCATCAGCACAATCAACGCCGTCTGACGAAGCAATGCCGACTTACCTGCCATGTTAGGACCCGTAATCATGATGATCTGCTGCTCGTTGTTATTAAGGATGAGGTCGTTGGCAATGTACTCTTCACCAACGGGCAGTTGTTGTTCGATGACAGGATGCCTGCCGCCCTTGATTTCCAGCATGGTGCTATCATTGACTTCCGGACGGTTGTACTTATTCTGAACAGCTACGATGGCAAACGAAAGCAGACAATCAATCTGGGCCGTCAGGTTGGCATTGAGCTGGATGGCCTGAAAATATTCTGCCAGCGAGTCGATCAGCTCATTGAACAACATCGTTTCAAGCGACAATATCCGCTCCTCCGCACCCAGTATTTTGGTTTCGTACTCTTTCAGTTCTTCTGTGATATAACGCTCCGCATTCACAAGCGTTTGTTTCCTGATCCATTCAGGCGGCACTTTATCCTTGTGCATGTTGCGTACCTCAATGAAGTAACCAAACACGTTGTTGTAGGATACTTTCAGCGAAGATATGCCGGTCCGGAGGCTTTCCCTTTCCTGTAGTTTCCGCAAATAGTCCTTGCCCGAAAAAGCAAGCATCCTCAGTTCATCGAGTTCCTCCGATACGCCCACTGCAATCACATTTCCCTTAACCAGCATCATTGGTGGATCTGCTGCTATTCCCTTGTCAATTTTATCGCAGAGGATGTGGCAGGGATTGAGCTGTTCGGCATATCTTTCCAGGACATTGTTCTCCGAAGTTTCACACTGCTCCTTGATTTTTGCGATGGCGAGGAGAGAGTTCTTCAACTGAACCATCTCCCTCGGATTGATTCTCCCGGTGGATGCCTTGGAGATAATGCGCTCAAGGTCACCAACAAGACGAAGTTCGGTTTCCAGTTCATCTCTCCGGTCGGAGTTGGTCACAAGCGTTTCCACAACATCCTGGCGCTCGCGGATTTTGCCGACCTCTTTCAGCGGTAGCGCCACCCAACGTTTCAGCAGTCTGGCACCCATGGGGGAGATGGTACGGTCGATGACCTGAATCAGCGTTTTGGCCCCTTCGTTGATAGAATGAAACAGTTCGAGGTTTCGGATGGTAAACCTGTCAAGCCAGACATATTGGTCCTCTTCAATCCTGGACAATGCGGTAATATGGCTTACCTGCTTGTGATGGGTGATGTCTAAGTAATAAAGGATGGCACCGGCGGCAATGATCCCTGTTTCAAGATTGTGCACACCAAACCCTTTCAGGTTGACAGTCCCGAAATGGCGCAACAGCCGGTCGTTGGCTGCGTCAAAAGTATAAACCCAATCGTCAAGTTTGTAGGTATAGAATTTCGGTCCGAAAAGTTCAGTAAAAAGCTTCTCTTTTCCTTTCTGAAACAGCACTTCCTTGGGCTGGAAACTGTTGAGTAATTTGTCGATATGCCCGAAAGTCCCTTCGGCAGTAAAAAATTCACCTGTCGAGATATCCAGAAAGGCGACACCTGCCATATTTTTCTCAATTTGCACGGATGCCAGGAAATTGTTTTCGCGGTGCTCCAGCACATGGTCGTTGATGGAAACTCCGGGTGTAACAAGTTCTGTAATGCCTCGTTTGACAATTGTCTTGGTCAGTTTGGGATCTTCGAGTTGCTCGCAGATGGCCACACGCTGTCCGGCCCGAACCAGTTTAGGCAGATAAGTATCCAGCGCATGATAAGGGAAGCCTGCCAGTTCAACAAAACTTGCCGATCCATTGGCCCGGCGCGTAAGGGTGATGCCGCAAATCTCCGCGGCCTTGATGGCATCCTCCCCGAAGGTCTCGTAAAAATCGCCCACCCTAAAGAGCAACACTGCGTCAGGATATTTGTTCTTGACGGAGTAATATTGCTTCATCAGCGGGGTTTCCACATATTTATTGGGGGTAGTTGTCAAAATTTCAGTTGGTTGAATGAATAGGTAAATATAGGAAAATCATGTTAATGGTTTCGCATTCGTATTATCATGATTGCCAAATTCCAGGGGACAATAATTCTCCGGCTATTTGCTCATAATTTTTTCACCACATAGGCACATAGGACACATTAGAAGCTATTGTGTCCTATGTTGTGAAAAAATAACCCACAATTATCTTTCCTAGATTACTTCGTCGTGGAGATCGTTCCTGTCCTCATCAATAGGAGCAAACAAACCGGCACCACCAGCCAGTGGAAGGTCTGGGGCAGAAGGAACATGGAGATCAGGAAAAGGACCAGAACAACCGAAGTAATTTGCATGTACCATTTCAATTTGGTCCGCATGGAAGGAAACAACCACAATGCCGCCACCAACAGATGGGTAGGCCATGCCCAGATCAGGTTGAGGTTCCATTTGGTCCAGGTCATTACCGAGATAAACGTGGTGAAATAGAGAATCAATGCGGCAATACCGAATGCAGCAAAGAGGGTAACGTCCAGCCAGATCAGCCGTTTCCCTTTCTTTCTTTCCCAAAAAGTAAGGCCCGCTGTCAGCAGAAATAAAAAAAGGATCACAAAAGCCGGAGAGGTTACAGAGAAAGTATGAATAGGAGGCGGAGCCAGAATGATCATGGAACTGCCCGAAATCAAAGGCGACTGAAGTCCTTCCCGCGTAATGACTGCCTTTGACATATCGTTCCCAAGATAATCCGGAAGAAACATCTTTTCCGAATAAGTAGTGACCCGATCTGTGGGATTTCCCAGCGCCAGTTTGATGCCCAAACCACTCCAGCTGTTTCCCTCCACGTACCTGTCAATCAAATTTCTGAATGACAAAAGTTCATCGCCTGAAGTATCGTATTTGATCTGTCCTTTGACCGTTTTTTCTATCTGGTCACGAAGACGGGTAGCACAATTGTCCAGAAAGTGATTGTATCGGTACACCCGGTTCTCCTTCTTGTAATTTTCCACCAGTGCTTCAAACAACCCCTGTTTTTCAGCCGGTGTGAAATCAAGAACATATTCAGTAACACTGCGTTGATCGTCATAGAACTCCTTCATGAAAGAGCTCATTCGCTGAACGGCAATTTCATAATCAGTTTCACCCTTGGCAAATCGCCAAATGAAATGAGGGGTCTCAAAACTGAAAGCTCCATAATGGAAGACGATATCCCTTTCTGACAATGGATCATTGACCCGAATCGCAGCATGGCCGAAATAGGAATAAATCTCATCACCCGGAGCACATACCAGTAAACTAATTTTGGCCGAAGGAGACAATGGTTGCGCAATCCCCCGAATTGAAAACAGGGAAATGGCTAGCAGGAGAAGAAAAATTTTGCGCATAATTCAAGGAACAATTAGTAATCCCGGAAAAAAGAATGCAGGGGCAGTCCTTTGTGGCTGCCTATAATAATATGGCAAACAATTATCGCCAGTAAGCAACAATGGCCCCCATTACCATGAAAGCAACGAGATCGAATCCTGCATGCAGCACAAAGAGTTTGACCGGCTGGTTTTCGAACAGCACACTGGTCAGTTTGGACATGGTGACCCAGAACAAGGCAATGCATGCGCCGAGGATCGCTCCAAAAGGTGCATTGGAATTGGGTCCCATTACCATGGAGATTACGAAGGCAGCCACACAAGCAGAGAGAAATGTGAAAAGGGTAATCATCCACATCGGTTTGTTTGTTTTTAAATCTTCGTCGGTAAATCCGTTCAGCCTCATCCACTCTTTGCCAAACAACAGAGGTGAATACCACAAGGCACCCAGAATGAGGTAAGAAATTCCGGCCAGAACGACGGACCATATATTCACTTTTGCAAAAGACGCTAACATGTCCATAATTTCGGGTTATTGATTTTTGACTAAACTACAAAAAAAAATCAAACAGAGGAAAATAACAAATGCGATCGTCATCGCAGAAAGGAAAAAATTCAAATAGCCACGTTGAGATTTTAACATTGTGAAATTGACAATATTTGTGTTTGATCTGAACATTCCCGGATTCAGGTAATGTTTGAGGTTGCTTCACACTTCGTCCCTCGTGTTCGCAATGACGCATCATCTACATGGGTGGTGAGGTTGGAGAGAAGCAATATGTTCACCTATTTGCCATTGAGATAGAACTCTTTTGTCAATTCCATGTATTCCGCTGAAAATTGGTCTTTGTCAAGCAGAATCACCAGTTCGTCGGCTTCCGGATAAACCGCCGAAACAGAAAATTCCAGCAATACTCTTTTGGGGGCTTTTCCGGTCCTCGGAACCACTACTGTTTTCCTGGACAGATAAAAGCCGACCAATCTGGCTGTCTCCCGAAAATCATCCAGGGCTTCAAAGGGGATGATGACCGACAACCTTCCCTTGTCTGAAAGAATTTCTTTGGCACCAGAAATCAATTGGGCAAAATTGAGCGACACATCATGCCGTGCCACTGCAGAGGCAGTTTGTGCAGATTTCAGCGATTTTTTAAAGAAAGGCGGATTACTTACCACATGATCATATTGGCGGGGCTCAGATGGACGAAAAGTGTTAAAATCGGCAAAATAAAGTTCCAATCTCTCAGCCCATGGGGATTTAATGAAGTTATTGCGTGCGTCGTCACATGATGCCATGTCAATTTCAACGGCATGAATCCGTGCCTCAGAGCGCTGCGCCACCATCAGCGCGATCAAGCCTGTGCCTGTACCTACATCAAGAACGGACTCCGCTCCCACTACGTTGCACCAGGCACCGAGCAATACACCGTCGGTACCGACTTTCAAGGCAGATCTTTCCTGCTCTATTCTAAACTGCTTAAACTGGAACCAGGAATTGCCCATTTAACGGACTATAATTAGGGGTTTTTGGAGTATTTAACTCATTCAACATTCGTCCGGATCCTAAACAATAACTACTCAGAAAACTCCAGTCTCTAAGTGCTTTTTATGCAACCGTCCTGTAGCCTGATCATCCTGTCTGTCATGCCGGCAAAATGATCGTCATGGGTTACAATGACGAAAGTATGGCCGAATTTCTCCCTCAGGGAGAAAAAAAGCCTGTACAACTCCTCCTGATTCCGGGAATCAAGATTGCCCGAAGGTTCATCGGCAAGGATGACAGAGGGATCATTGATCAGCGACCTTGCGATGGCCACACGTTGTTTTTCTCCTCCAGAAAGCTGCGAGGGTTTATGGTTTTCACGTGGTTGCAGGTCCAGTATCTGCAAAAGCTCGTGCGCCCGTTTCTCCACCTCCGATTTTTTGGTGCCCGCGATAAAACCGGGGATGCATACATTCTCAAAAGCCGAAAATTCAGGAAGTAAATGGTGAAACTGAAACACGAAGCCGATCTGTCTGTTCCGGAAACGAGACAGTTCCTTTTCTCCCAATGTAAAGATGTCATTACCTTGAATAAGCACGGATCCGGAATCGGGTTGAATCAGGGAACCCAAAATTTGCAGGAGGGTAGTCTTTCCGGCTCCGCTGGCTCCCACAACCGAAACGATCTCATGCGGCTTCACGGTGAGCGATACACCTTTGAGTACCTGCAGATTTCCGAATGATTTGGTAATCAGGTTGGCTTCAAGCATGGCTTATTTCAATTCCTCATCAATTTTACGTGTGAAATCACCACTCTTCTTCTGTGCATTATCCTTGAGGTTGGTGAATTCACTCTTTATATCAGATGTCTGATCAGTAATTTCACGTTTGATGTCATCAGTGGCCTTGTGAAACTCACTCATCAGTTTCCCCACTGTTCGGGCCACACCAGGAATGGCGTCTGCACCAAAGAACAGAAGGATAAAGAAGACGATCACCATGATTTCGCCGCCGCTGAAAAAAAGTAATGGATGTGTCATATGAATACACTTTTTTACAAAGATAACAATCCTCTCACATTTGAACCCTTCCCGCTTGTTTTAGCGCAATAAAAAACCCGGAATATTTGATTCCGGGTTCTTTATCAAGTTCATTGAAATTATTTTTTCAGTTCTTCTTTCTTGATTCTTTTCATGAGTGTATCGTAAGCAACAGGAGTTGCAACGAAAACAGATGAATAGGTTCCAAAAAGAATACCGAACAACAGTGCGAAAACAAATCCTTTGATAGAGGTTCCGCCAAAAAGGAAGATGGCAAGTAACACCACCAAAACAGTCAGTGATGTACTGAAAGTACGACGTAAAGTACTGTTCATGGCATCGTTGTAAGTCTTCATTGCCTCTTGCTTCGGATGAAGGTGCACATATTCCCGGATACGGTCAAATACAATCACAGTGTCGTTGATGGAGTATCCGATAATGGTCAGAATCGCCGCAATGAAGGACATATCGACCGATAAGGAGAAGGGCAGGAACCCATCCAGCAGCGAATACATCCCAATAACGATGATCACGTCGTGTGCCAGGGAAACCAAACCTCCAAGACCAAACTGCCAGTTTCTGAACCGTACGGCAATGTAAAGGAAGATGATGATCAGGGCAAAGAATACAGACAAAATAGCATCCTTCTTGATATCCTCCGAAATGGTCGGCCCCACCTTTTGGGAACTCATCCGATAATCGGTAAGGAATTTCTCAAGGGTGACATCCGAATCAAGGTAAGGTTTCATCCCAGCGTAAAGCTTAGCCTCAACTTCCGCATCAACGGCATCAGTGGTCTCAGCAATCCTATAATCTGTCGTGATACGAATCTGGTTATTGGCACCAAATGTTTTTACTTCCGGTGCATTGACAAACACAACTGACAGTGCTTTGGATACATCTTCTACCATCACATCCTTGTTCAGACGAACCACATAGGTACGGCCTCCCTTGAAGTCGATGGAGTAATTCATACCCTTGAAGACCACTGACAGGATGGCAATCGAAATCAGGGTACTGGAAACGATGTAGAATATCTTCCTTCTCTGAATGAACGGCAAGTTCACATGACGCAGCCATTCTCCGGATATTTTAGATACGAAGGTGATCTTTTTGTCTGTATCAAGCCATCTCTCGAACATAAAACGAGAGATAAAGATAGAGGTAAAGAGTGAGGTGATGATACCAATGATAAGTGTCGTTGCAAAACCTTTGATAGGTCCTGTCCCGAATACATACAATACGATACCTGTCAGCAACGTGGTAACCTGACCGTCGATAATGGCTGAATAGGCATTGTTGTAACCGTCCTTGATGGCGAGTCTCATGCCTTTGCCGGCACGAACCTCCTCTTCAATACGTTCGTTGATCAACACGTTCGCGTCAACCGCCATACCCATGGTCAATACAATACCCGCGATTCCCGGAAGGGTAAGTACGGCTCCCATGGAAGCCAGAATACCAATCAGGAAGAAGAGGTTGACAAGCAGGGCCACATTGGCAGCCCAACCGGCCTTCTTACTGTAGAAGAACAACATGTAACAAAGAACCAAAAGGAAGGCGATGGCAAACGACCACATACCGCTAACAATGGATTCTTTACCCAAGGTTGGACCTACAATTTCCTCCTGCATGATTCTGGCAGGAGCAGGCATCTTGCCCGATTTCAACATGTTGGCCAAATCCTTCGCCTCATCGATCGTAAACTGACCGGATATTTCTGTTCGTCCGTTTGGAATTTCTCCCTGAACGGTCGGGAATGATTGCACATAATCATCAAGCACAACAGCAACGCTTTTGCCGACGTTTTCGCGGGTCATACGCTGCCATACCTTCGCACCTTCTGCATTCATGGTCATGTCGACCACACTTGCAGCCTTGTTCTGACCAAAGTCCTGACGGGCTTCGGTGACAGCACCACCGTCAAGCGGCGCACGTCCGTCGCGGCTGGAGACCTTGATAGCGATCAACTGGTAAAAATTACCTTCTGCCGAAGTCGGTTTAGCCGTCCACCTGAAGATCATCGTCCTCGGGAAAACAGATTTAACCTGCGGCATTTTGAGGTATTCGTTCACCCTTGAAGTATCCTTGAAATGAGCAAAACCAACAACCGGACCACGGGCAATCTGACCTTCACGTGATGTGTTGGGTGTCAGCACAGAGAAAAGCGGGAAATTCTTGGCTATATCTTCGGTAGACCCTGCGGCGAGGGAATCTTTTTCCTGTTTTTTGATTTCACTGACCAGACTGTTCGCTGCAGCGGGTGTAGCGGAGGTTGCAGCAGCAGCAGGTGCAGCAGCAGCAGGTGCAGCAGCGGGAACGGTAGCCTGAACGGCTTTTACCTCACGCAATCTTTTGTTGGCTTCCAGCAGATAAGAGTATACTTCGCTGTTCTCGTAGGTTTCCCAGAATTCGAGGTTGGCAGTACCCTGAAGAAGCTTGCGGACACGGTTGGCATCTTTGATACCTGGAAGTTCAACAAGAATTCGGCCTTTGGTCTGAAGCTGCTGAATATTGGGCTGGGCAACTCCGAAACGGTCGATACGGGTTCTCAGGATCTGGAACGAATTGTCGATGGCAGCGTCGGTCTCTTTGCGCAAAACGGACAATACCTGAGCATTGGTGGAGTTGTAACTGATCTTATCCCTGAGATCAAGTGTATTAAAAATCGATGCCAGTTTGGCATTGGGATCAATCTGTTCGAAGGATTTTCCGAATAGGGTCACGAAATCTTCCTGACTGGTTTTTTGCTTTTGAAGGGTCAGGCGAATGGCTGCATGAAACGTGGAGTCAGTGCTGTTACCGGAAAGAGCGCGGATGAGATCGACAACAGATACCTCAAGGGTAACGTTCATTCCACCTTTTAAGTCGAGACCCAGTGGCAACTGAAACTCTTTTACCTCCTTGAAGGTATACTGTCTCAAACCAATGAAATTATACACCGGTTGGTTTGAGATGGAGTCGAGATAACGTGTCTCCTGAACCTTGGCTAAACGCTCCAATTCTACCTGGGTAGCACTTGGATTTTCTTGCTTTGCCTTGTGCATTCCGAATTCGACTGCGTCGTTTTCTACCTTTACTGCCTTGTACGTAAAGTAAAGTTGGTACACACAAACCAAACCTATCAAAATGGCAATGAGCCTGATCAATCCTTTATTCTGCATTGGAAATTCGGTTTTTATTTTTTAATCTTTGTTAACTTCCTTATCCTAAAAAAAACATAGTGCGCAAAGATATTTATTTTTTTGATATTAAATAGTTGAAGATTAAGGTTTGTAGTTTGAATAATGAAAAAGCACACAACAATATTATTCTCAGATAAATAACATTCTCATCTCGTGCAAAGCACGCAAAGAAGGTCAGGAAATACAGAAAAATAGGCTGGGTTCATTGCCTGCTTTGCGCGAAAATTGGAAGTGAATGACGCAAATGACGCAAAATTCCTTCCATTGTTTCGAATCAATTACATACCCAACCATTTAAAGTTTAATCGTCTGACTTTCATAGTCTATTACCGCTTTTTCCCGGTAAAAAAAATCACTGCCCAGCAAGCCTGCTATTCTTTTGTCTGAATATTTGGCATATTCTTCATTGATATGATGCAGATCTACAACTGCGACCCTGAGTTCATCAAAAAGATAACCTCCCAATCTGAAATTGCCGATAACTCCTGTGGTGGTTTCAACCATTTCTTTCCCCAAACCGGTAGCCATCGTTCCTTCTGATTCCTCACCAACCAGACAAGCAGCCACTGCCCTGTCGACGACACTCTTGGAAGCGCCCGTATCCACTACCCACCAATGGTTCTCCAGTCCTTCACCTTCCGCCGGAACCAGCAGATGAATGGTCTCATCTTCCAGCTCTGCAATCACCATTGAAATTTCTCTGTTCTTTCCCATTTTGCAAAGTAAATCAAAAATCATGCACCTACTGACCGATCAAAATTGTAAGGTTTACGGGTGAATAGTCCTTGATGTATATATTAATTTGTTAGGACCGCACTAAAGTGCAAAATGAAATTGTGATATTCCAGGAAGGAATCCATCACTTTCAGCCAAATACCCCAAAAAAGAGTTGGTCAGCTCTATTTAAAAACCTACTTTTGGTTCAACCATCAGGATGCCACGAAGACTTTGAAAATAAATGATTGTTTCGAAGATCCATAATGGCACCAAATTAATAAAGCCAAATTTATGAGTTTAATTGTAGGACTGATTTTTATTCTTGGCTATGCAGCCATCGCATTTGAAAGTTCCATCAAAATTAACAAGTCGGCCATTGCCTTACTCACCGGTATCCTTTGCTGGATATTTTACATGTATTTCACTCCCGACAAAGTGATGGTTTCCGATGAACTCGCCCGGCATATCAGCGATATTTCTGCGATTCTGTTCTTTCTGATGGGGGCCATGACCATTGTCGAACTGATCGATTCGCACGACGGTTTTGATATCATTACGGCACGCATCGTCGAGAAGGACAAACGCAAACTATTGTGGATCATCGGATTTATTACTTTCTTCCTGTCATCCGTTCTTGACAATCTGACCACTACGATCGTCATCGTATCGCTGCTCCGGAAACTGATCAAAAATGACAAAGACAGGTTATTTTTTACCGGAATCGTCGTGATTGCCGCCAATGCCGGTGGAGCATGGACACCTATCGGTGACGTCACCACCACGATGCTCTGGATGGGTGGACAAATAACCACCGTCAATATTATGCTTAAATTGATCATCCCCAGCCTGTTTTGTTTGCTTGTACCTTTGGCTTTCCTCTCATTCAGCCTCAAAGGCGTGGTGGAAAACAGCGTCAAGACAACCGATACCAACCATGGCTTATCTCAAAAACATAAATCACTGGTCTTCTATTCAGGAATTGGCGCACTCATGTTTGTCCCGGTTTTTAAAACGGTCACCAACTTGCCGCCCTATATGGGTATTCTCTTTGGTCTTGGTATTCTTTGGATTATCACCGAGTTGATTCACGGAAAAAAGGACACCGATACCAAACATGCGCTCTCTGTCACCCAGGCCCTGCGTAAGATTGACATGTCAAGTATCCTCTTTTTCCTCGGCATATTGGTCTGTATTTCAGCCCTTGAATCGACCGGCATTTTAGTGACAATAGCCAACTGGCTGACAACCAACGTGAAAAACATCAATGTGATCGCAATGGCCATCGGATTACTTTCATCTATCGTCGACAATGTTCCGTTGGTTGCAGCCGCACAAGGGATGTACAGCCTGAGTGTTTATCCTCCCGACCATGTTTTCTGGGAGTTTTTGGCCTATGCAGCAGGTACCGGCGGTAGTATCCTGATCATCGGTTCTGCAGCGGGTGTGGCAGCCATGGGGATGGAAAAGATCAATTTCTTCTGGTACATGCGCAAGATCAGTCTGATTGCATTGCTAGGGTATCTTTCAGGGTGTTTTGCCTATATACTTCAAAATCAATTGTTGGGATAAGAGCCTGAATGCGGGAGAAGTAAATTTCAAAATCGCAGATTCTGATTCTCCGGTTTCCAGCATTCTTTCGGGTTGTGTCTCGCAAAGCCTGCCGGACTCGCAAAGAAAAAAGTACAACATAATCATTTGAACATTTCTAAAAAGAGGGAGGGCTTCAGTCATTGCAACTGAAACCCTCCCTCTTGATATACCCTGAAAAGTGTTGGTACAACAACTCTTCTCAGATTTAAACCTATAATTGTTTGTTCAGCGCGTCCAGAACATTCATTACTTCGCGGACATGGCCTTCACTTTCTTTCATCATGGCTGCTTCTTTGTCGTTCAGCTGAAGCTCGAAAATCTTCTCGATACCATTTTTGCCAAGTACAACCGGTACACCAAGGTAACAATTGTCGATTCCGTATTCCCCTTTCAACTGAATGCAAACAGGGAAAATTCTGCGCTGGTCCTTAATAATAGCTTCAACCATTTGAGCTGCAGCTGCACCCGGAGCATACCAGGCTGAAGTACCCATCAGTTTTACCAATTCGCCGCCACCTACTTTGGTGCGCTGTACGATGGCATCCAGTCTTTCTTCAGAAACCAGTTCCGTAACCGGGATTCCTCCGACTGTGGTATAGCGTGTCAACGGAACCATGGTATCACCGTGGCCTCCCAATAACATGGCAGTAATTTCTTTCTGTGAAATATTCAGTTCATCCGACAGGAAAGCGCGGTAACGGGCAGTATCCAGAATACCCGCCATGCCCAAAACCCTCTCGCGGGGAAATCCTGAGGTGACGTGAGCCTGGTAAGTCATTACATCAAGCGGATTGGATACAATCACCAAAATGGTATTGGGTGAATATTTGACGATATTTTCGGTTACCGACTTAACGATGCCGGCATTGACCTGAATCAGGTCATCACGGCTCATTCCCGGCTTACGGGGAAGACCGGAGGTGATCACAACAACATCTGAATTGGCTGTCATTGAGTAATCATTGGTGACACCGATCGTCTTCGTATCGTAACTATTGATGGGGGCTTTTTGCCAGATATCCAGTGCTTTTCCTTCCGCGATTCCTTCTTTGATGTCCAGAAGAATCACTTCATTTACCACTTCGCGGGATGCCAGTACATCTGCACAGGTGGCTCCTACGTTTCCTGCTCCTACAACTGTAACTTTCATAGTCAATAATTTACTGTATAAAATTGTCTGCAAAAATAGTTTAGAAATTCAATACTTAATTTCTTTTTTTCAAGATTAACAAAAATTTAATCAGGGGATCGTTTCAAGGACAATTGACAACTTTAAATTGGCAATTGACAAGTGTGTATTTGACTCATGGTTGAAATATCAATGACAACGTACAATGTATTCGATTCTTCAATCCGCTTGGAAAGAAACGGTTAATAGGTTGCGGCAAAAGGCGCAACCAATATGTTTAATTTTGTTCGATCAAACCCTTTTCCCCAATTGCAGCATTTCTTATTCAATCAACCTTTTAATGTCTTTTATCAATTTGTCTGCCAAATCGTTAGCGCAAACAGCAGTATTACTTTCGGCATAGATCCGGATGATAGGTTCTGTATTGGATTGACGTAAATGTACCCATTCTTTGTCAAAATCAATCCGGATACCATCTGCCTCATTTATTTTTTCGCTGGAGTACAAGGATTTTACCTTCATCAGGATGGCTTCAAGATGGATGCTCCCGTTCAGTTCAATTTTTTTCTTTGACATAAAATAGGACGGATATTTTGCGCGGAGTTCTGAACATTTCATTCCGCTTTTTGCCAGATGTGACAGGAACAAACCGATCCCGACGAGGGCATCCCGACCATAGTGGCTTTCCGGATAGATCACCCCGCCATTGCCTTCACCCCCGATTACGGCAGATGATTCCTTCATCGTTCGGGTTACATTGACCTCACCGACAGCCGACGGAGTGTATTTTACCCCATATTTATCGGACAAGTCCAGCAAAGCCCTGGAAGAAGAAAGATTGGAGACCGTATTCCCCGGAGTGTTGGCCAGCACATAATCGGCCACCGCCACCAGGGTATACTCTTCGTTGAACATCGCACCATCCTCGCTGACAATGGCCAGACGGTCCACATCCGGATCGACGACGAAACCAACATCGACGCCATGTTTAACGATCTGGGCAGCTGTGTCCACCAAATTCTCCGGAAGAGGTTCGGGTGGATGGGCGAACTTCCCGGTAGGTTCGCAGTTAATCTCTAAAACTTTGGCAACACCCAGCGCATTCAGCAATCGCGGCACCACCAATCCACCCACCGAATTGACTGAATCGATGGCCACATAAAAATTCGCTTTCCGAATGGCTTCCACATCCACGAGTTTTAACTCCAGCACTTTTTGGATGTGATAATCTGTATAATCTGCATAAATAATGGTCCCCAGGTCATCCACTTCGGCAAAATCAAAATCGCCTGCAGATGCCAAAGAAAGTATTTTCTTACCCTCCGCATCATTGAGAAATTCCCCTTCCCGGTTGAGTAACTTCAGTGCATTCCATTGTCCCGGATTGTGACTGGCAGTCAGGATGATTCCCCCATCCGCTTTTTCTGCCACCACAGCGAGTTCAGTGGTTGGTGTGGTAGCGAGGCCGATGTCTGTTACATCAGCTCCCATTCCGAGCAAAGTACCCGTCACAAGCCGGTTGACCATATCGCCAGATGTACGGGCATCACGACCCACCACCAGTTTCAGTTTCTGTCCGGAAGGCGAACTCGCGCGGGCCCACAATGCATAGGCAGCAGTAAACCTGATCAGATCGACAGGGGTCAATCCTTCCCCTGGAATACCCCCGATCGTTCCCCTGATTCCGGAGATAGATTTTATCAATGTCATCCTGTAATTTTTGAGTACGGTTAAAGGTACAAAATTGTTAAAATATCCTTGTTTTTCAAAGGGTAGACCCTTATTGCGCAAGATCACTGCATTATATCCGTTTTTTTTGCGAAATTTGCAGCGGATTAGTACAATTAGTTGAATACCATGAAACGAGAAAGAGGACAGGAGCGCGATTCAAAGCGTACCGTCGGAAAACGTAGTCCGGGGAGCAGACCCCGAATCAGAAAAGAAGAGACGTCCGGAACGACCGGACGATCCAAAAGGGTGATCAGAACGGGGACCGCCTACCCGGAAGAAGTGGTCAAAGCCAGAAAAAAGATGGAAATCCCTACTTTGACAGCACCGGGAAAACGGATCGGAAAATCAAAACCCGAAGCTTCTAAAGAAGAAAGTGCACGGCCAAAAAGGGTTTTCAAAGAGCGGACTTCTGATATTTTTCGCCGTAATGTGATCAACAAACCCGTTCAAAAACGTTTTGAAGAAACCGAAACAGACAGTTTCCTTACCACCAAAGGAAAAGTTCTACGTGGAAAATTAGGAAAAAGGAATGTGATTGATTCCCTCGACAGGGAAAAGAGAAATACGGGTGCCAAAAAACCAAGAAACGACGGATCGATCAGGCTGAATCGTTTTATTGCCAATTCAGGAATGTGTTCGCGCCGCGAGGCTGACACCTACATTGCCACAGGTTGCGTGACCGTCAACGGAGAAATAGTCTCAGAAATGGGACACCAGGTGAAGACCGGAGATTCGGTCAGCTTCAATGGTAAACTTCTCTCCATTGAAAAGAAGATTTATGTATTGCTCAACAAGCCCAAAGGATTTGTGACTACCGTTGAAGATCCCCATGCGGATAAAACCGTGATGGACCTGGTTAAGCATGCCTGTTTCGAACGCATTTACCCGGTAGGCAGACTGGATAAAAGCACCACCGGACTTTTGTTGTTTACCAACGATGGCGATCTCACCAAAAGATTGACCCATCCGAAATACAACAGAAAAAAGATCTACCATGTCCATTTGGATCAGAAAGTTACCAAATCACACCTTGATGAGATTATCAATGGCGTGACGCTCGAAGATGGATTTGTGGCTGCCGATTCGGTCAGTTATGCCGATGAAGAAGACAAGAAGCAAGTCGGTATAGAGATCCACTCTGGTAAAAATAAAATCGTTCGCCGCATATTCGAACATCTTGGGTACAAGGTTGTCAAATTAGACAGGGTCTACTTTTGTGGCCTGACCAAGAAAAACCTGCCCCGGGGCAAATGGCGCTTCCTGACCCAAGACGAGGTCAATATGCTCAAAATGAGCTCCAACTAGCTTTTTCTCATATTTTTGTAACGTTTTTCTCCTTTGGGAGACTAATCAAATAGCGTGAAAGAGGATTTTTTGCGAAATATCACCCAAAATCAGGGGATTATCCACAAGGTCACCAGAATATACTGTGACAATGAGGATGATCGAAAAGATCTTTTTCAGGAGATTCTCATTCAGTTGTGGAAATCCTATGACAAATTCAGGGAAGAATCAAAATTCTCGACCTGGATGTACAGGGTGGCCATTAATACAGCGATCACCAATTTTAAAAAGGACGCAAAAAACAGAAAAAAAACAGAGATAGGTAAAGATCTGTATCTTTTAGCGGATGAACCTTACGATGATGAAAAAGAGGAGCATTTGAATTTGCTCCACAAAGCAATTAACCAACTCACAGGAATAGAAAAATCAATCACTTTACTCTATCTTGAAGATAAACCATATGAGGAGATTTCCGAAATTACAGGCATCTCGCAGAATTATGTAAGGGTAAAGATGAACCGGATCAAAAAGAAACTGGAATCCTTCGTTAAAAGCATTGATCACAATTAGATGGAATTAAACGAATTTAAAAAGGCCTGGCAGAAGTCAACATCCGATAAGGTTCTGGATAAAGAACTGGATGCTTCAAAAATCAATGAAATACTCCATCGCAGGAGTAAAGGCATTTTATCACGGCTCGACAGAAGTGTCAGGTTCGGGATTTGGTTCCTCATTTTCTTCTTTTTACTTACGCTTGCGGATCAGTTGCTGCCTGCAGAACTTATTTTCCCTGACAGCTGGAGTGCCTCGCTGGAGGTTGTTCCCAAGTGGATCAGTGTACTCGAATGGATTGTGAATTTCAGCCTGATGCTTTCCATTCTCATGTTTGTGATCAGGTACCGCAGGTTGCAATTACAGACCCTGGCCAATCAGAATTTAAAAGGAACCCTTGAAAAGGTACTCAAACTGCTGGACACCTTTAAAAAGGAGTTTTACATGGCTGTACTGATACTGATTTCGGGTATCGGACTTGGTTTTCTTTCCGGTGCACACCAGGGTTTTGAAGCGATCAAAATGAGCCAGACACCTTCCACGCTGTCGGTAGTCATCGTCGTAGCGGCAATGATCATCTTGCTTGGTTTGTTAATTGGATCAATATTCTATATCTTTCACAAGGGTTTTAATCTATTATTCGGTAAATACCGCGACCAATTAATCCAGTCCTTAAATGAGCTCCAGGAGATCGAAGAATAAGCCGCTTCTTTTTTTTCTTTCTCTGCTATTACTAATCCTATCCGGCTTGAACGGGCAGTCTCAGACTACAATGATCCAGGGTCGCGTGGTCAGCGAATCAGACCAGTCTCCGCTTCCGTTTGTCCATCTCCGCTTTGACTTTGGAAATACCGGTACCGTCAGCAACATCGATGGAAATTTCACAATACCAGATACAGTAAAAAAGATACAGCTAAGTTACATTGGCTTTAAACCTCTTACCCTGCCCGTGAGGAAATCAGGAAACGGCATTTGGTATGTCAGCCTGATACCTGACAACAAATTACTAAGTACCATAGAGGTTTACCCCGGTAAAGATCCCGCCTACAAAATCATGCTGTCCGTTCTGGATCATTCGGCCGAGAATAATCCGGACAACCTGAACAGCTACCAATGTATGGCCTATCATAAATTCTGGCTTTCGGCGGATGTCCTTGCCAATGAAAAAATAAGCGGATTGAAGAAAATTTCTGCCAGGGAGCTCGAAAGACTGCAACAGAAATTTGAAGCCAATCACATGCTTTTAATCGAAACCACCAGTAAAAAAAAGTTTCTTCAGCCAAACCACCAAAATGAAGAAATTCTTTCATCCAGGGTTTCCGGACTCAAAAAAGACGCGTTCTTCTTATTGGCTACTCAACTTCAGAGTTTCTCCATTTACAGAGAGAACTTCACCATGCTCAGCAAAAATTACCTCTCTCCTGTCAGCAAATCTGCCCTTAAAAACTACGCGTTTGTGCTGGAGGATACGTTGCAGATTAATGGTCAGGATACGGTCTACCTGATCAGGTTCCATCCTGCCAAAGACAGGAACTTCGACGGGCTAAAAGGTTTTCTGCACATCAACACCCATGGCTATGCAGTTCAGAGTGTGATCGCAGAGCCCGCCAGCATGGAGAAAAAGGATGTGTACGCTTCCATCCAGCAAAATTACGAACTGCTCGAATCGGGTCACTGGTTTCCCAAAGCATTGAACGCAGCGATCAATTTCAAAATGACAACAGCGCTTCCCGTTGATTCTGTGAATAAAAAAAGGGCTCCCATCGAACTCTCCGTCACCGCCAACAGCCGGACGTATCTTTACCAGAGCGAAGTGAATCTTCCGCTCGAACCAAAATCATTCCCTAAATACGGGGTCACGGTTTCAGCCGAGAGCAAAGACTCTCTCATGGAACCCAACGGATTCCGTTACATTCCATTAACACCCAAAGACTCTGCCACCTACCAATATCTCGACAGCCTGGGGCAAAAAGCACATTTAAATCAGAAGATGAAACTTGTACAAGCCCTTTCGCTCGGAACTTTCCCGATAGGACCTGTCAGCATCAACTTCATGTACCTTTTTGGCTACAATATCAACGAAGGTTACAAAATCGGACTCGGACTTGAAACCAACAGAACATTTTCAAAATACTATGCCCTCGGAACCTATTTCACCTATGGAACCAAGGATGGGGCATTCAGACACGGAGAGTGGATCCGAATTTATCCGACAGGATATCCGGACATCAAAATCGAATTAAACCACAAAAACATTAAAAAAGAATATGGTGTGGAGGAGATGCTCACCGATTTCGACATTTTCGAACATGAATATTTCAGGTCCCTCCTGATCAAAAACATGTACCAAACCAATAATTACACGGTCAGCGCAGAAATGCGGCCCATTGAACCCCTGAATCTGAAAATATTTATGGATCAGGCCACAAATTACAGGCTTTCCTATGGCAATTTCACGGTTCCTGAATGGAACCCTTTTCAACTTTCAAGGGCAGGTTTTGAAGTCAGGTATTCACCCGGCATCACCTTTTTGAACGATCCGGATGAACTGATTCAGAGTTCAGCTCCAAGATCAGATTATTACTTCTCGGTGATTCAGGGACTAAAAATGTTTAAAAGCGAATATCAGTATACGAAAATTGATGCCAAGGCCAAGTTTAAAATCAGGTTGTCGGCCATGGGAACCACCTCATTCATGATCCGGGGAGGGAAAATTTTCAACGATGTTCCCATCACTGACTGGTTTCACGGTTACGGTAGTTATTCGGGTGATTTCACCCTGCTGGCACCCTATTCTTTTGCCACCATGCGGTTGAATGAATTCTCTGCCGATCAGTACGCAGCCCTCCATATTCGTCACAATTTCGGAAGCGGATTTATCCCTTCCTGGTATTTTATCCGACCTGAACTGGCACTGGCTCAGAACATAGGGATTGGCTCCCTGAAGCCGCAATATACAAGGGAATCGGGTGCGGCAGATTTCAGAAAGGGATATTTTGAGACAGGCATTGAACTAAACAGGATTATCAATTCCAACTTTGTGGGATTTGGATTCGGCACTTACTACAGGTACGGACCTTACCACATCAACGTGGCTGCACAGAATTTCGCCTATAAGTTTACGATCAATTTCAAATTTACCGGAAGATAGCTATTGGCATTTAGCTATTTGCTGTTGGCTAATGTCTGTTGGCTAATGTCTGTTTGGTGGCATTTCGTATTCATTCGAAGAGCAAAATTTTGGAGTTGCACTCACTCCCTCTCCAAGTCCCCAAGTCATCCCCTCTTTTTTACTACTCGTACCGCAGCGCCTCAATCGGATCAAGTTTGGCCGCCTTTACCGCAGGAATAACTCCTGAGGCAAAACTCACAATCAAACACAAAGTGACACCGCCGATGATCCATTCCCACGGAATGATGAAGGCACTTCCTATCACCAGCGAGATAAGGTTCCCTGCAAGAATACCAAGGACAATTCCCAGCATGCCGCCCATCTGACCGATGATGATCGACTCAATCAGGAATTGCTGCCGGATCGTTCCGGAGTTGGCACCAATGGCTTTGCGGATGCCAATTTCGCGGGTACGCTCTGCCACTGTAACCAGTAAAATATTCATCAGACCTATAGCCGCTCCGAGCAAAGTGATCAAACCGATGATGGTGGCAGCCATGGTGACGTACTTGATGTTATCCAGCAAAATATTGACCAGGTTGTCACTTTTCTCGACGATAAAATCACTGTCGTCAGAAATATTGAGCTTGCGGATATTCCTGAATACAGCTTCGGCTTCACCTGTGGCAGCATCCATCAACAGGGCAGAATTGGGGTGGACACTGATTCTGAAATTCATGTTCGGCCGGGCAAAATATTGCCTGACATTGGTAAATGGTAAAAATACCATCCGGTCGCCGGTCTCTCCAAATCCACTCCCTTTCGATTTCAGGATTCCAATCACGAGGTATTTACCGCTGCCAATAGAGAGCAGTTTCCCGATAGGATTCGAATCCTTGGGAAAAAGTTTGGGCACCATCTCTGCACCAATCAGGGCCACATTTGTTCCGTCGTAAGCTTCCTGCATCGAGAAATTCCGACCGTTGTCCAAATCATAGCCTGCAGTTTGCAGGTAATTTTCATCAATCCCCCTCACAATGACATTGGGATTGGTTTTTTTCGATTCATATTTTACGGTCGCCGTGCTGGTTGCCATCACCGATATGGAAACCGTCGCAGGGAAATGAAATTGTTCGCGGAAGTCCTTTGCCTGAAAATAACTGATGTAACTGTAATTTTTGGACCTGTACCGCTGATTCCCAATCTGAATTCTCAATCCACGACTCTGGATGGAGAAAGTATTGGCTCCGAGTCTGGTAAAGTCTGCTGTAATGGCATTTTTAATCGAATCGATGGCCGTGAGTATTCCCACCAGCGCAGATATTCCAACCGCAATGATGAGGATTGTGAGGACAGAACGAAGCAGATTGCTGCGAATCGATTGAAAAGCAATGCTTATATTTTCGACCACCAGAGGTTTTAGAAACATATTACCAATTAAAAATTACAGATTAAAAATTACAGATTTTGGTCCATTTTGAATGGATAAAGGTAACAAGGAATCCATGATGTTGCAATACCAAATTATCATGAAGCACAGATAATCAAAAATCTGTATAAAAATCGATTGTCAATATCCAAATTCAGGTTGTCAGATGAAATTATTCAGATAAAATAGCCAATTTTGCAAAATCAAAACTGCCATTGGCAGGGATTGTAAGTTTAACTGTGTGGGAGAACTGAACGTTGGTTCATCCGTTCATTTGTAATTTTTAATTTTTAATTGATAGATTATGGCATACGATATTGAAATGATCAAAAAAGTCTATTCTGAGTTTCCTCAGAAAACGGAGAATCTGAGAAAATTATTGGGAAGACCGCTGACGCTGACAGAAAAGATACTGTACGCCCATCTTTCAGATGAGCTTCCCACAGTACCATTTGGACGCGGAGTCTCTTATGTGAATTTCAATCCTGATCGTGTGGCCATGCAAGATGCAACAGCCCAGATGGCACTGCTTCAATTTATGCAGGCGGGCAAAGATGAAGCTGCCGTTCCTTCGACGGTTCATTGCGACCACCTGATCCTTGCCAAAGAAGGTGCCGGACAGGATCTGATCAATGCAGAAAATGTGAACAAGGAGGTTTATCACTTCCTCGCAACCGTTTCCAAAAGATACGGCATTGGTTTCTGGAAACCGGGTGCTGGAATCATCCACCAGGTTGTACTTGAGAATTATGCATTCCCGGGTGGTATGATGGTGGGCACAGATTCGCATACCGTCAACGCTGGCGGACTGGGTATGGTTGCCATCGGTGTTGGTGGTGCAGACGCCGTTGATGTGATGACCGGAATCCCATGGGAACTGAAATTTCCAAAACTGATAGGAATCAAACTCACCGGCAAACTGAAAGGCTGGAGTTCCCCGAAAGATGTCATCCTCAAGGTAGCCGGACTTCTCACCGTGAAAGGTGGAACAGGAGCCATTGTCGAGTATTTCGGAGAAGGAGCCTCCACCATCTCATGTACCGGAAAAGGAACCATTTGCAACATGGGTGCAGAGATTGGTGCAACCACCTCGATTTTTGGCTACGACGAAAATATGGCCAAATACCTGAGAGCAACCAGCAGGGCTGATATTGCCGGAATGGCGGACCAGATTGCTGCTCATCTCAACGGAGATCAGGAAGTGTACCTGAATCCTGAAAAATATTTTGACCAGGTGGTCGAGATCAATCTCTCCGAACTGGAACCTCATATCAATGGTCCATTTACACCTGACCTTGCCACTCCTCTCTCCCAATTTAAAAAGGTGGCCAAAGAGAAGAACTGGCCGCTCGTGATGCAGGTCGGACTCATTGGTTCATGTACCAATTCATCCTATGAAGACATGAGCCGTGCAGCCTCTGTTGCGCTTCAGGCCAATGCGAAAAACCTGAAAGTAAAGGCCAAATACACGGTGACACCCGGTTCCGAACTGGTCAGATATACGGTCGACCGTGATCAGTTTCTGAAAGCCTTTGAATCGATTGGCGGAATCGTTTTGGCCAATGCCTGCGGACCATGTATCGGACAGTGGGCACGTGAGAATGCCGATTCGCTGCCTGAAAATTCGATTATGACCTCCTTCAACCGCAATTTTGCCAAACGAACGGATGGCAACCCAAAAACGCACGGTTTTGTCGCATCTCCCGAAATCGTTACCGCTTTCGCGATTGCTGGCACACTTGATTTTGATCCGGTCAACGATTTCCTCGTCAACGAAAATGGTGAAATGGTGAAACTGGATGAGCCACACGGTGATGATCTTCCTTTGAAAGGTTTTGAAGTGGAAGATGCAGGATTGATCCCTCCTTCCAAAGACTTCAGGCATCTGGAAGTAACTGTGGATCCGGCATCCGACAGGCTTCAGCTTCTAGAGCCATTTCAGCCCTGGGACGGACAGGAAATGACCGGTCTCTCCTTGTTGATCAAGGCCAGGGGAAAATGTACCACCGATCACATTTCAATGGCAGGTCCGTGGTTGAAATACAGGGGACACCTGGACAATATCTCCAACAACATGCTGATTGGTGCCATGAATGATTTCAACGGCAGTACCAATTCTGTCCTCAATCAATTGACAGGTGCATACGGAACTGTTCCGGATACTGCAAGGCATTATAAGAAATCAGGTATTGGATCGGTAGTCGTCGGAGATGAAAATTACGGCGAAGGATCATCCCGCGAACACGCAGCCATGGAACCACGCTTTCTGGGAGTGAAAGCCGTACTGACACGTTCTTTCGCCAGGATTCACGAAACGAATCTCAAAAAGCAGGGAATGCTCGCACTTACTTTTGCCAATCCGGAAGACTATCATCTGATCGCAGAAGAAGATCGCATAGATATCCTTGGCCTTCAAAGTTTTTCTCCCGGAACGCCATTGAAATTGGTTCTGCACCACAAAGATGGCACTTCGCATGAAATTCTGGCAAAGCACACTTACAACGACCAGCAAATCAAATGGTTTCAGTGCGGCTCTTGTCTTAATTACATCAAAATCGGACACTGAGATCAATCAAATAAAGACAATGGCCGGGAAATTTTCCCGGCCATTGTCTCTATTTGACATTTTGTTAAATAACTGACTGAAAGGCCCTCCGATAATAAAATTTGGAAATTAACATTTTTTAATACATTTACAGAACAACTTTCTCCATTGCTCGATAAATTTGACCAACGTTATGAGCGAATTTTAAATCTGGTTATCCCCTAAAAATGATCAACTATGAAGCAAAGTTCAACTTCTTATGATAGGATGACAACTAAAAACAGGTCTGATTTTCAAATGAGAAACTTACAAAACGACACAGATTTACTTCTGGAAGAGAACACTGAAATGATGAGTGTTCTGAATGACTTGAGTGAACTGGAAGATTTGACGGAACTGTACGGAAGCAAGGACGACATCATCTGATTTGCTGATTGACAGGTTACCTCTCATAAGTCAGATGATAAAATCTGATAACGTTCAACTCTTCGTCCGTATTTGAACATTTTGCAGTTCCGGTCCGGTCGTCCAATTACTGGAAAATCCCCTTGAATACACCCCCCATCCAAACACTGATTATATTGCTCGGACCTACCGGTATCGGGAAAACAGCCTTGAGTGAAGTGATTGCAGACCATTTTCAGACTGAAATAATTTCATGCGATTCAAGGCAGCTTTTCAGTGAGATGTCGATTGGGACTGCAGTGCCTGATGATCAGCTCCTGAAAAGAATACCCCATCATTTTATCCGGTCTCACTCCATTTTTGACAGCTACAATGCCGCCAGGTTTGAGACAGATGTGATTGACCTCCTCCAGACTCTTTTTGCAAAAAATCCGGTGATTTTGATGACAGGCGGGTCAATGCTTTACATTGATGCCGTATGCAAAGGGATTGACGATCTGCCCGACATTGACCCCGAACTTAGATCCACCATCAGCGAACGACATAAAAATTTCGGGATCGACCACATGCGGGCAGAACTGAAATTACTCGATCCGGTTTACTACCGCGAAGTTGATCTTCAGAATCCGGTTCGGATCCTCCACGCACTGGAGATCTGCTACACGACCGGCAGAACTTTCTCATCGCAGCGAACAAAAACAGTAAAAGAGCGGAATTTCAGGATCCTCAAAATAGGACTCAATCGCGACAGGTCTGAACTGTACGACAGGATTAACCAAAGGGTGGATGAGATGATGCAAAACGGGCTTGAACAGGAGGCCAGAAAATTATATCCTTTCAAACATTTAAACACCCTGAACACGGTGGGCTACCGCGAATTATTTGAATATTTTGACGGGGATTGCACACTAGCGCAGGCGGTGGAAAAAATCAAGGCCAACACGAGGAAATACGCCCGGAAACAACTTACCTGGTTTAGAAAAGACACTGAAATCAACTGGTTTCATCCTGACCAGGAGCAAGAAATTATTCAGTTTATTTCAAATTAAAAATAGGCTTCGTCATGCGATTAGACATAAAAAAAGCCGGTCACCCGGCATTTTTCTAAATATCCTCGTCATCGTCGTCGTCTTCGAGTGGCTCATCTGCGATATCTTCCACATCGTCCTCCTCGTCGCCGCCTTCGAATCCCTGAAGTGCAAAATCATCCCTTAAGACACCATCATCACCGAAATCTTCGTCGTTCTCAATTATGTCATAAGCCTCGGCCAAAGTCATTCTAACCAGGTAGTAAAAATCTTCCGTTTCGTAAGGCAAAGCTGACACAACTTTTCCTTTGGCATCGATGTAGGTAATCAGACTGCCTGCAAACCCCTGGGGATAGTTCAGCTTAATTTGTCCCTGAATATCAAGAGGGAGCTTGTCGTAATCCTTTACTAAACGTGGTTTGTTGCTTGAAGCCATAGGTAAATATATTTTATTCTATTAATATTCAGTCAGATACAAATATCGTGATGTTTGATCGTTAAGGTTAGAAAAGTGATGCAAAATAGTAATTCATTAAATTCAAACAATATTTTCACGGAAAATTATTTATTTTTTAATAGAAAGTTGATAAAAGTAAGAATTCATGTCATTTTTTTCCGAAAAAAGAGATAAATATTTTGCTTTTCTGCCTTCTCCTCGCAAAATTCGCACATTCGCACGTTGCTTTCATCTGAATGATCTGCCAAATAACCGAATCAATTTACACCGAAACAATGATATTTGTCTTTAGGCTATAAATGCCTAAATTTGCACCCATAAAAAAATCGAAGCGAATGAACATCTCTTATAAATGGCTGAAAGATTACGTTGACACATCCCTCTCACCCGAGGAAATTGCCGCTACCTTAACACAACTGGGTTTGGAGACCGGAAGTGTGGAGGAGGTTGAATCTGTCAAAGGAGGATTGAAAGGCTTAGTTGTTGGCGAAGTCCTTACATGTCAAGCACATCCGGGATCTGATCACCTCAGCATGACCACAGTCGGACTGGGCAACGGAGAGGTTGTTCCGATCGTTTGCGGCGCTCCGAATGTAGCAGCAGGTCAGAAAGTGATTGTGGCTACCGTTGGTACAACCCTTTACAAAGGAGATGAGTCGTTTGCCATTCAGAAATCAAAAATACGCGGGGAAGTCTCAGCCGGAATGATTTGCGCTGAGGATGAGATCGGTCTGGGAAATGACCACAACGGTATAATGATTCTCGACCCGGCGGCAGTACCCGGAACACCGGCATCCGCCTATTTCAACATTGAAAGTGATTATTGTCTGGAAGTCGACCTTACTCCCAACAGGATCGACAGTGCTTCCCACATCGGAGTTGCCAGAGATCTGGCGGCTTTTTTGCGCCAGACACAGGAAATCACCTATACCCGACCTTCCGTCGAGGCCTTCAAAATCGGAAAAAACACCCATCCGGTAGATGTTTCCATTGAAAATCCGGAAGCCTGTGCAAGATATTCCGGGGTATCCATCTCCGGTATTACGGTCAGGGATTCTCCTGACTGGCTGAAAAACCGACTGAGGGTCATCGGACTGAAACCAATCAACAATGTAGTCGACATCACCAATTATATCCTTTTTGAAACCGGCCAGCCCCTGCATGCGTTTGATCTTGCAGCTGTCAAAGGGAAAAAGGTAATTGTAAAAACACTGCCGGCAGGAACAAAATTCCGTACCCTGGATGAGGTGGAACGCCAGCTCGACGAAAAAGACCTGATCATCTGCAACGAATCCGAAGGGATGTGTATCGGAGGTGTTTTCGGTGGAATTGATTCCGGCATCAGGAACGAAACGACAGACATGTTCCTTGAAAGCGCCTGGTTTAATCCGGTCTATATCCGCAAAACTGCCAGACGCCATGGCCTGAATACGGACGCTTCCTTCCGTTTTGAGCGCGGGGTTGACCCCAATGGCACCATTTACGCACTCAAACGGGCTGCCCTCCTGATCTGCGAATTGGCTGGCGGAGTCGTTGCTTCCGATATCGTTGATGTAGTAGCAGACCCGTCGGTTCTTGAAGCATTTGCAGTATCCGTGAGCCATAAAAACATTACAAGGCTCATTGGCAAAGAGATCCCCAAAGAACAAATCAGGAAAATTCTCGGCTCACTGGAGATCCAAATTATCACAGAGACTGAGACCACGCTTGAACTCTCAGTACCACCCTATCGCGTGGATGTACGAAGGGAAGCCGACGTGATTGAGGAACTTCTGCGAATTTATGGTTACAACAATGTAGAACCCGGCACTGCTGTAAAATCGACCCTTCAGCATGCCGGTCATCCCGACAAGCAGAAATTGCAAAATCTGGTTTCCGAAATACTGACAGCCCATGGATTCAACGAAATCATGTGCAATTCACTCACCAAATCAACCTATTACGAAACACTTGATTCATTCAGGGAGGCTAATTGTGTCAAACTTTACAACCCGCTTAGTTCAGATCTGAATGTCATGCGTCAGACTTTGCTCTTCGGCGGACTTGAAACCATTTTAAGGAATACCAATTTCAGAAATTCTGACTTGAAACTGTATGAATTTGGAAACGTTTACTTCTTTGACGGTTCAAAAACCTACTCAAATCCGGTCAAAAATTACAGGGAAGAGGAACACATTGGCTTGTGGCTGACAGGAAATAAGGAAAATGAAAACTGGGTGGCCAAATCACAGCCTACCACTTTCTACACCTTAAAAAGTTATCTGGAGAAGATATTATCCAGGCTGGGTATTCCACAGGAAAATTGTCAGATGGAAACCCTTGTGTCTGAAATCTATTCAGAAGGAATCGTCTATTCATTCAACAATCAGAAGATTGCACAACTGGGCATTATCAATAAAAATATTCTGAAACAGCTCGACCTTCAGGCAGAAGTATATTATGCAGATATTCACTGGACAGTGCTTCTGAATGCGATAAAAAAATTGAAAACGGCCTACAAACCGCTCCCCAAATTCCCGGAGGTAAAAAGAGATCTGGCATTACTGGTCGATCGGGAGGTCACCTTCAGCGCCATTAAATTATGGGCACAACGTACCGAAAAGGAGTTACTGCAATCCGTTTCCATTTTCGACGTTTACGAAGGCCAGCACCTGCCGGAAGGGAAGAAATCGTATGCGGTCAGTTTCCTGTTAAGGGATGATTCCAAAACCCTGAACGACAAGCAGATTGAAAAAACAATGGAGAAATTGATCAATGCCTTTAAAAGAGAGCTTGGAGCTCAAATCAGATAAAAATGAACATTCAAATCAATCCTGTTACCACAGAACCTGAAATAAGCATCGTTTCCGGTCTCGCAAAAATCATCTGGAACGATCATTATGTTTCCATTATCGGCGAGGATCAGGTCAATTATATGCTGAACAAATACCAGACTCCAAAGGCAATCACCTCGCAGATTAATACTGAAAGTTATGAATATTTTCTGATCAGAGCGGAAGGGAAGCCTGTTGGATATATTGGAATCATTCACAGGCACAGCGAGTTATTCCTAAGTAAATTTTACATCCTTGGCAATGAGCGCGGCAAAGGCATCGGTCATGAAGGGCTTAATTTTTTAATTGCCAGATGCAAGGCCTACGGCTCTGATTTCATCACACTGACAGTCAATAAAAACAATTTTGACTCCATCCTTGCTTACGAAAAGATGGGTTTTGAGAAGTATGGTGAAGTAGAAAGTGATATAGGAGGTGGCTATGTCATGGACGATTACCTGATGAGGCTTCGAATGAGCCCTCGGTAGAGACGTTGCACGCAACGTCTCCGAAACTGGGATCCATCAATTACGAAAATGACGTTGCATGCAACGTCTCTATGTGATCAATTGGGTTTATTCGTACAGCTGACGCAGATTGCCGAAATAATCAACATCCCAACCTTCTACCATGTTATCGAAGGCATCGTCGGGAATATTGGTCTGGTACAATTCAACCAAAGTACCTTTCCTGTCAGGGTGCAATTTAACAGTTACAATCGAATCTTCCTCTTCTCCAAAGAACCACTTTTGCACAATGAGTTTATCCTGAATGAATTCCATATTCTCTCCTGTAATGGCACCATCCCAGATTTCAAACACACTGCCGGGCTCCGTACTCATCACCACCGGTTCTCCTGTCCATATTTCAATCATCAGCGGATTCGTCATGGCATTGTAAACATCTGAAGGTGTGGCATTCAGCGTGTAGCGTTTTTTGAAGTCTTTCATGAGTAATGAGTGTCTTAGGTGACCGGAGTAAACTAAATGAACCAAAGTACATAATGTACCTCGAGTGCCTAAAGTTAAGATAAGTAAATAAGTTGTGGAAATATAACCCATGTTTTGTTTCAAAAATCTACTAATTTTGATCTTATGTAACTTTAGCAACTCCAGGCTCTTCCTATGAACAAATTACAACTCTATTCCCGGCTGGTTAAATTCGAGCATACCATTTTTGCCATGCCTTTTGCGCTGATCGGGTTTTTTATGGCCATCATGGTAACCGACCAGGTTCATTTCTGGAAATTGTTGGTTGAAATCATTCTGGCAATGGTTTTTGCAAGAAATGCAGCCATGGGATTCAACAGATACCTCGACCGCAAATTTGATGCCGCCAACCCGCGAACCGCGCAGAGGGAAATCCCTGCAGGCCTCGTGACCGCGAACAATGCACTGGCATTTGTCGTTATCAACACCTTACTTTTCGGACTGATAACCTGGATGATTAATCCGCTATGTTTTGCTCTGGCTCCGGTTGCCTTGTTCGTTATTCTTGGTTATAGCTATACCAAAAGAATTACTCCGTTATGCCATTTTGTGCTAAGTCTCGGACTTTCCCTGGCCCCTATCGGAGCCTGGCTGGCGGTAACCGGAGAATTCGCGTTAGCACCGCTGCTTTTTTCAGGAGTTGTGTTTTTCTGGGTCAGCGGATTTGATATCATTTATGCTTGTCAGGATGTTGAATTCGACCAGCAGTATCGCCTGCAAAGCATCCCGGTTCTGACAGGCATCAAGAAAGCCTTAAATATTTCATTTCTGTTGCATGTTGCTTCAATGATCTTCGTGATTCTGGCAGGCATTGCCATCGAAGCCAATCTGATATTTTGGATTGGAGCTGCGCTCTTTGCAGGATTAATGGTTTACCAGCATTTGATCGTCAAGGCAGACGATCTGAGCAGAGTCAACCTTGCATTTGGAACAACCAATGGCATTGCAGGAGTCCTCTTTGCAGCTTTTGTGATTGTTTCTCTTTATTTCTGATTTTGACTTAGGAAAGCCCGAACGGAGAGGCGGAGAACTGGAATCAGTTGACAATCCATCGCGACCATACCGCAAAGCATACCCCTCAAACGGATTGAACCCTGAACGAATCCTCAACGACCAATCGGCGCCAACTCAGAATTTATAATTGAATCCCAGGGTAAACAATTCTTTGAACTGCCATTTTGCTTTTTGTTCGATTACTTTGCCTGTCTCATCGGTAATCGGAAATTTGACGTTGTAGTCATAAATAACCTGGGTATTGATTCTGGCATTGATGTGCTGGGTGATCTGCATCACCAGCGTTTGTTCCCAGTCGACATTGAGTTTCTGAAACGGATAATTGTAATTGTTGAAAATCTCGGCCCTTGTATCGTAAAACATGTCGTCCTTTATCTTGTAATGCCAATTCATCTTTACAAACATACCTGGTTCCCACAACCTGGTTTTCCCGTGCTCCAGGCCATAATTAACCGGATTGATTAAAGCAGTGTCCCTGACAAAGGTCGCTTTTGAGGTAATAGGGGAAAGAAACAAAGAAAAATTCTTGTTGGGCTTGAAATCCATACCAAGTGAGAATGTCAGATAAGCAGGCGCCATAAAAGTAGAAATGGGATTGGTCTTATCAGGAAATTTAAAGCCTTTCGCCATCTGGGTGCGGAAATCGGATTCGACTGAATAATACCACTTTTTAAAAGCTGAATAACCCAATCTCGACTGAAATTCCAATTTGTCATCGTTTTTTTCTATGCCTCTGGTCTTGGAGGTAAAAGTCCCCAGCCTGAATTCTGCCATGTTCTCCCATTTGACATTTTTCTTGCTGTAACTGGCCATGTATCTTCCTATAACCAGCAGAGACAACGAACTCTCCCCTCCCTTGGCCCAATTAGAAAGCGCTGTCTGGGTAAAACCAATTGTACCGGTGCCAAACAATTTCCAAGGCAGGGGATCAATGGTCCGCAGGTTCACTTTGTGCAAACTCCCGTCAGGTTTTTTGAAGTTAAAAGTGATCTCCTTCTTCTGGGTCTCGGTGAACCGCAAAAATTTCACTCCGTCATCAATCACAAGCCGCAGTCCGCCTTTGCCATTGTTGTAAAGAATCACACTCAGCGAATCATTCTGCTCATTTTTAAGGAATATTCGAGTGGACGACATCGAATGATTAGCAGTCCAGATTCTGGCTTGCGAACCTTTCGCGTTCGAAACCGTTACCAGCGATGAATCTGCAGCAGCCCGGTCGGTCAGATAGCGCAGTGCCATACGGATAGAATCATTCACCTTCCTGATTTCAGATTCGTTGAAGATATTGAGAAACTCCCTGTTTCTGGTAGTCAGGAAGCTCTTTTTTCTGGATGCAGCGTCACCAGAGATTTGATTGACAATATTATCACGGTACTGCTGCATCAGTGAATCGCGGTGATAAAACAGAATTGAATCATTGTAGGATTGGAGGGTCCACACAAATAACTTTGCCTTAAGGGTATCAATCTCTGCGGCTGTTACATTGGCTGGAAGTTTGATGTTTGCCCATCCCTTGTAGAATTTGTTTCTGAATGCACCAGGCAAATTCCTATCCATACTCACCATCATTTGCTGTGGGTCTCCCGGAGGAAGAACCGGAGCTTTTGCCAATCCTTCGGATAAGTAGTAGTCAGGAACAGTGATCAGGGTCTTCCGTGCACTGTCGGCCACAGCTATGCGTCTGCTTTCAGTCAATCGGTCAACTTCATCGGCAGAAAGATAACCGGGAACAAGTCTCTTATTGGGAATATTTTCAGCCTTACGGTTAAAGATCAGAGGGATGGAATCATTACCCAACAGGTGATTCATATTGACCACAATTGTATCAATCGATTCATTCTCGGAATAATCGACAATTCCCCTGATCGATTTCTGATAGGATTCCCGGGTCATAAACCACTCTCCGGACCCGCTAAATATCTTTTTAATCAGTGACACACTCCAGGAGAGTGTATCGTGAACGGATGCGGTATTTTTTGATTTACGTTCTGCGGCAACCGAAAATCCAGAAGCGGATGCCGATAACTGCATAGCAAAAACCACACTGATAACCAGCGTATAATAATATTTTTTGAATGTCATAAAACTGTTAATAGTTGACCCGATTCGATGGCCGAAAGATACGAAAATATCAATATTAAACAGTTTTCCGGTAACGCCAGACAGCAAGAGAGAACATGATGAGGCCGTAAACAACCAGACTAATCAGCTCTCTGGTCATATCCAGAAGCCCTGAACCTTTCAGAACGACATTCCTGATAATCCGGATCAGGTAGTAGACCGGATTAATCTTGTTGAGATTCTGTGCCCATACCGGCATGCTTTCGACAGGGGTAAAAAGCCCGCTCATAATGATAAACACGATGAGGAAGAAAAAACTGACAAACAATACCTGTTGCTGTGTATCCGAAATTGCCGAAACAAACAATCCGATGCTCATAACGAGGAACAAATAGACAGAGGTAAAGACATACAAGGTAAGGATGTTGCCTCTGAAAGGCAATCCAAACACCACTTTTGCCACCACCAGTCCAAAAGTCAGGTCAAGCAGCGCGATGATCAGAAATGGCATCATCTTTCCGATGATGAAGTGATATTTCTTGATGGGAGTTACATTCAGTTGCTCAATGGTTCCCATCTCCTTTTCGCGGACAAGATTGAGGGAGGAAAGAAAGAGGCCGATGATGGTAACAAGGATCACCAAGATCCCCGGAGCCATGTAAAATTTGAAATTCAATTCCGGATTGTACCAGTAACTTGGTATCACTGCCACCTGTTGAGGAGGGGTGAATTTGGGAACCCCCATCATTTCTGCCCTTATTTTCTGGTTGAAGTTGCCAATCACCGTTTGCAGGTAAGCATTGGAGAGTTCGGCCGCAGAGCCATTGATCGCATCCACCAAAATCTGAACGGATGCATGATCATTCCTTTTCAAATCCTGTTCAAAACCACGGGGAAAGGTAATCACCAAATCCGTTTTCCCCCGAAGCAATATTTCGTCGGTCTCAGCAGGTGAAATTTGTGCACGAGTCAAATGGAAGAAGGAGCTGGCTTCCAATTTGGAAGTCAATTGGGTAGAGGTCTCGCTCAGATCGTGATCAACGATCGTGATATCCACAGATTTCAGCTCCATAGTTGCCGCAAAGACCAGAATCAGCATCTGCGCCAAAGGCATGATGAAGATAATGGGCAACATGGCCTTGTTGCGAAAAACCTGGATGAACTCCTTTTGAAGCAAATATAGTATCGTTCTCATGGGATTGCTATTCTAATCTTAATCTGAATTTTTTCACACTCAACAAAAGGAAAAAAATTGTCATAGTGCTTAATATCAATACATTTGGCCAAATATACTCGAAGCCGTTACCTTTCAGCATTACTTGTTTCAAAGCATCTATGAACCACCTGGGCGGCATGAAATTGCTGAGTATCTGCAGTGGATAAGGCATATTTTCAATTGGATAGATAAAACCGGACAAAAGTATGGTTGGTAACATCAGGGCAAATCCCGAAATAAAAAGGGCCACCTGCTGACTGTTGGCTACCGTGGAAATCAGAATTCCCAGTGATAGCGCCATGGTGATGTAGAGGATGACCAGAAATGCCAAAACAAGGATGCTTCCCCGTATGGGCACCCCGAAGACTACATTTCCGAGAAAAACGACTACGATGGCATCGATGATGGAGAGCAACAGGTAGGGTGCCACTTTTCCCAGGATGATATGGGTAACCTTTACCGGGGAGACCAGCAGGATCTCCATGGTTCCCATCTCCTTCTCCCGCGCAATGGTGATGGAGGTCATCATCGCTGAGATCAGCATCAAAATCAGCGCCATCGTACCCGGAACATACATGAAAGCCCCCAGCATATTCTCATTGTAAAGCATTCTTACTTCACTCTTGATCTGAACAGGTATGGTAAAACCTGCAAATTTCTTCTTGATGTAGTCCTGTACGATTCCATTGGTATAATTGTACAGCATCTGGGCCGTGTTGGGATCCGACGCATCGGCGATGACCTGAATGTCTGCCTTCCCTTCCCGTTCCAGTTTTTCTGCGAAATTCCTTTCAAAGACGATCACCTGTTTGACATCTCCTTTTTTGAAAATAGGATCTATCTCATTCTCTTGCTGAAGGTTGGCTTCCAACAAAAAGTAGCCGGACGAGAGCAGCTTATTTTTGATCTCCCGGGTTACATTGTCGTTCGACCGATCCAGAATGGCAATTTTTGCATCCTTGATCTCTGTGGTAATCACATACCCAAACAACATCAGTTGTATGATGGGAATCCCAAACAAGATGACCATCGTTCGGGGATCTCTGAAAATATGGGTAAACTCTTTTTTTACAAATCCCAGTAATTGATTCATTCCGGATATTTAGTATTATTTCTTTATTTCGAAGTGACTCAAGTCACTCTACATTTCGGGCAATCTTCAAAAACACCCCATCCATGCTCTCTGCCTTGTAAAAATCTTTCAAGGCAGCCGGTGTATCGAGCGCGACTATTTTTCCTTCAGACATGATGGCGACCCTATCGCAATATTCCGCTTCATCCATGTAGTGGGTCGTGACAAAAATGGTGACTCCCTGGTGGGCGACTTCATAGATCAGATCCCAAAAGGCTCGGCGGGTCAACGGGTCTACCCCACCGGAAGGCTCATCCAGAAATACCACCGCGGGCTGATGAAACAAGGCAAGGGAAAACGCGAGTTTCTGTTTCCATCCCAATGGAAGCCCGCCAACCAGCTTGTTCCGGCTCTCCTCCAGTTGCAGTTTTTTCAAAAGCTCATCCGTCTTTCGAATACGTTCCTGACGGGGAATCCCGTAAATGCCGGCATAAAGCCTGAAATTTTCATAGACAGTCATGTCTTCGTAAAGAGAGAATTTCTGCGACATGTATCCGATGTTCCGCTTGATTGCTTCCCGCTGATGATATCCATCAAAACCTGCTACCTGTAAGGCGCCCGAAGTTGGCTCGAGCAGTCCGCACAACATCCTGATGGCAGTCGTTTTCCCGGCGCCGTTCGCACCAAGGAACCCGAAGATCTCTCCCTTTTTCACTTCAAAAGAGATATGGTCGACTGCCGTAAACGAGCCGAATTTTTTAACCAGGTTATTCACCTGGATGATTGGACCGCTATTTTCTTTATTTGGCTTCATTTTGCATCAGTTCCATAAATACGTCTTCAATACTCGCTGCGATTTCATCAACTGCAATCTCCTGTTGGCCCTTGCCTTTCAGATATTCCCTGATGCTTTCCCCATTCATGCTTTGCTTGTAGCTTGTCACATGAATGGATTCGCCAAAAGAGAAGACAGAGCCGACTCCTTCAAGTTGCTTCAACAAACCCACACACTCAAACCTTTGGGCAGTAGTTCTTACTCTCACACCATAAAGTTTGCCGGCAAAGCTCTGTGTAATATTTTTCGGTGTGTCGATCGACAAGATCGAACCATTTTGAAACAGTGCGACCCTGTCGCAGAGGTTGGCTTCATCCATGTAAGGGGTTGAAACCATGATGGTGATTCCCTGGTGGCGCAAGTTGTTGAGCATTTCCCAAAACTCCTTCCGGGATACGGCATCTACACCTGTGGTCGGTTCATCCAGAATCAGCACCTTTGGCGCATGGATCAGCGAACAGGAGAGGGCCAGTTTCTGTTTCATACCGCCCGACAATTTGCCGGCCAGTCTGTTTTTAAAGGGCTCAATCTGAATGTAGATATCTTTGATCAGGTGATAATTTGCCTCCACAGTACCACCAAATACTGTGGCAAAGAATTGGAGATTCTCGGCTACCGTCAGGTCCGGATACAAGGAAAATTTGCCGGGCATGTAACCGACCATCTTACGAATCTTGCGATAATCCGCAACGACATCCAATCCCTCGAGGGTGGCAAAACCTTTGTCGGGTAACAGCAAAGTAACGAGAATCCGCATCAGCGTCGTCTTACCCGCTCCATCGGGGCCTATCAATCCAAACAATTCACCTTCTCCCACCTCGAGAGAGATTCCTTTCAGGGCTTTTACCTCCCCGTAGCTTTTGTCAATGTTGCTGACTGTGATCATAACAGCCTCAATCTATGAACTTGATTTCACCCGGCATCCCGATCTTCAGAAAGCCATCGTTGACAACTTTCACTTTGACTGCATAAACAAGCTTTACCCGCTCCACTTTAGTCTGAATAATTTTCGGAGTAAATTCTGCTTCGGAAGCGACCCAGGCTACAGATCCTTCCAATGTTTTGTTTTTGGTCGTGGTATCATCTACCAATACTTTCACTTTTTGTCCGATTTTGAGATGAGGCAATTGACCGCCGCTTACAAATACCCGAAGCGTCAGCGTTGATACATCCGCGATACGGCAAAGGGATTGTCCCATTCCCACCAACTCTCCGGCCTTTTTGTAACTTTCAAGTACGAGGCCATTGATGGGTGAGAGAATGCGACACCTGCCAATCTTATCGCGCAACTGGGCGAGTTGGGTCATGATCACCTCCATTTCGCCTGAAAGTACGACCTCCTGCGAACGGATATTACTGATTTGCTTGTCAAATACATCCAGGTTACCGGTTACATCATCCATCTGTTTCTGGGTGGAAGCACCATCTTTAAGCATGTTGCCAATTCTGGTTTTATCTTTGTCCAGATTCTTCTTTTGTTGCTCAATGACTGCAATTTGTGTTTTCACACTCTGCTTCCGGGCAAGAACGGTCTTCATCTGAGATTCCAGCTGACAGATTTGCAGCACAATCGGAACCGTATCAACCGATGCGATTTCGACTCCCTTCTGGAGCGTCATCCCCTCTTCAAAACTGGCAATCAGCAGTTTACCTGCTATTTCGGACGAAATCAACTGATCATCCGCTTCAAAATTCCCAAAAGCATCCGAAGCCTCCTTCTTATCAGTGCAGGAAAAAATAGCCAGTCCAAAGATCAAGGCTATCAGAAGATTAATTTTTTTTGTTCTCATGGTTTGTTGTTTATGCAATTTCTTTTAAAAATTTATTTCAAGTTGCGGGTTGTCCTCTTTTCATATCCCCCAGTCTCTCAGTCCCTCAGTCTAAACATCCTTCCCCTCAGGGCTTTCCCGTTAGGGTATTGTAATTGGTGATCGCATAATAGAGTTGCACCCTATGGCTCTTCTGGCTGACAAACGCCTGCGTCGCTGCATTAAGGTCAATTACATAATCGGCAGAGCTGATGGTGCCATTCTCCAGTTGCAATGCTGAATTTTTGGCAATTTTTGTTCTCATCATGACCAACTCCTCATCGATTTTCAGAAGCTGATCCACCTTTTTGATCGCCTCATCTGCCTTGAACAAGGAAATGGACAGGTTTTGGTCGAAAGATGCTTTCTGACTTCCCACCATCTCCTTCTGAACCTCCAGGATCTTTCTGCTCCGGGACGTTTGTTTCCAGTCTGTAACATTCCAGGATACTCCCAATCCAACCAGGTAATAGGGGTCAAAAGTATTTTTGAGCATATTGAGGCCGGGGCGTCCGTAACCAGCCTGACCAAAACCGAATACCTTCGGATACCTCGTTTTCTGCAGCAATTGGGAATTCTGGTCTATCTTGTTTCCCAATAGATCAAAATACCGGAGCTCAGGTCGTGCAATGACATTGCTTTTCTCATTTTTAACCGGCTCCGAAAGTTTGGTCTTTTCATCCAGGTTTTGTTTGATCAGTATGCCCAATGCTCCGAGACCGGATAACTTTTCGGCATGGATGTCACTGATCTGTTGTTCTGTCAGCAACCGCTCCGCCTTTAAAATATCAAGATCCCTGGCGGTGACCATGCCATTTTTGAAACCTGACTCCATTACCCGGATCCGTTCGTCCAGAACAGATCTTTTCAGTTTCATCACCTCTTCATTTTCGCTCAACAGCAAAACCGTGAAATAATACTGATTCACTTTTTCGTGCAATGAATAGATTTCCACCTCAAAATTCTGGAGATCAGCAGCCAATCCTGACTGCTCGACGGATTTACCGGCATTGGTGGTACCGCCGTCGTAAATGGTCTGCCGGACATCGAGGTAGGCTTTGTACTGGTCATTGGAAGGGGAAGCAATATTGACTCCCGGAATTGACACATTAACCTTCGTCACTTCACTTTGGTAGGTTCCCTGACCGCCAAAATTGAGCTGTGGCTTCCAGGCAATGCCGATGTTCTGCATTCTGAGATCGCTGATCTCTTTTTGCCTTTGGGTATCCGACAATTTCGGATAATTTTCACGGGCCAGCCGGTAGCAATCTTCAAGATTAATGGCACTCACCTGCCCGAATGCCATGCCGGCAGAAAATAAATAAAGAAAAATCAATACTCGTTTCATACTCAAATATCATTGTTAAATAATTGAACTTCGGTTCGTACGCATGGAACTCGCAGCTGAATTTACATCGCCTTTTGTTGGCTTAGCCCAGGCTCGTTTCACTCGTAAATAGATTAATTATATTATTGAATATCTGTAAGTACTCATGGAACTCGCAAGTGCGTTTACGTTCCCTTTTGTTGGCTTAGCCCATGCTCGTTTCACTCGTAAATAGATTAATTATATTATTGAATATCTGTAAGTACTCA
>JBAXUL010000139.1:0-8835 GCA_037129695.1 Prolixibacteraceae bacterium | reverse complement strand
GGTATTTCAACAAGTTGAAGCCTTTCGAATGGATATTCCCTGTGAATCTTAATTTCCCATGTTTTTTTCAAATCACGGATGACAGGTACAATTGAGTCCGTAAGCACTTTAAAATATTGGTCGAAAGAGTTGTGACCCTTGAAATAATTAAGCGTAAAGGTCACATTGTCAACCTTTACTGAACGAGTCTCATATTGACCAATGGCAAGAGAAATTTGTGTGAGAGGTTTTTCCGGATTGAAAATAGTTGTGCCGTTGGCCTCCTCCGTTTTCTTGCCCTGAGAAAAGGCGGTCAATCCTTTTGCGGTTTTTACGCTTAACTTGAATTGAGAGAACTGGGTTGACAGCCAGTTGAGTCCCCTGGATGAGTAACTGATTCCGGATGTCGGATACCAGCGGGTTTCAGGTGTCAGCAGCAAATAAGTAGGGGTGATGAACGCGTGTTTTTTATCTGTAACGCCATTTCCACTGTTTTTCCAGGTTTCAAGCTGCAGTGGGGTCTGATCCAGATAACAGAATGACTCATCAATTTTTCCCTTGTACTGAATACTTATTTGAATAGAATCACCCGGCTGAAGTGCTTTTTCAGGCTGAATTTTAATTAGTTGCATTTCCCTGGAGAAACGGGCTCCGGTGAGTTGTGTCACCGCCAATCCTGGATTCAGTGTGAGTACAAACTCATTCATTGCCACCTTCTCGGTATTCTTTAAAAGAAGTGTCGCGGTAGCTGAAATCTGATCTCCCAAATGTTCGAGGTCTATTTCGCACGATTGGATTTTAATCTGTTTCAGGTTGGCATTGCTGTTGTTCAAGGCCACCATTTCACTGCGGTGCTTCTCTTCATTCGAGATGTTCAGGATGTAGGTGACACCCAGAATAATCCCAATTCCCATAAAAATTGCAGCAAAGGCGATGACAACTTCCCTGACAAATTTAGACTGTGACAATCTTTGCAGCAACAAGATGGTGATGCAAATAAAACCCAACCCTAAGAACAGATAAATTCCCCTGTGAATCAGAATTTCCTTCAAATTAGCAAAGCCAACCATTTCCGACCAGGTCATGGGTAATTTGAAGGCCATGTAGTCGAAAATATAATGGAATTTATTTTGCAGGTAGAAGAGGGTGGCAGAAATGTATCCCAAAAGAACAAGAAAAGTAACTGCCTGATTTTTAATTACTGACATGAGAAAGAAAGAGAAACCCATGATAAAAATCAGCGTAGGCAAACTGATAAGAAGAAAATAGTACAAATAGGGAAGCAGGTTGAATCGGGTGAAAGGTGAGGCCATGTTAAATACTGCAACCATACCGAGTGCAATCATATTCAGCATCACAAAAACCCAGATGTTCCCCAGGGTCTTTCCGATCACATAATCCGCATTGGTAATGGAACGCATATAAACTACCTCCGTTGTATCCAGTTTCTTGTCCTGCTTTAAAAATTCAGAGGCAAGGAAAACGGCAATAACTGCTTGTGCAAGGTTGATGATATACAGGTTGGTAAAAGGAATCATGGCGGGCAGAGCGATCATGTCGCTGTTGGGCATTCCGATTCCGGTCTGTGTGGCAAAATTGTAAAAGAAGACAAAGACCAGGGATAAAATAGAAAAAATACGAAAGAACCAACTTCTGAACAGGGTCTTGGATTCATATTTTGCTACCGCTAAAATATTGTGTATTGCTCTCATTTTCAGGCTTTTTAGTTTTTTTATCTTTTAGGTAAAGATTAAATCTCGATCCATTTTTGGTTGAGCTCGTTTTCCATGAAATTGACATAAGCATGTTCAAGATTAGGATCGATTCTTTCTCCAAGGTAACCATTGATTTCCTTCGAAACCACCTGAACTTCCCAGCCTTCCTCCGAAGGAATGGATGAAATAATTGGGTATTTCTCCTGGATCTCAAAATATTCAGTTTCCGTAGCCGTGATTTTCCAGACATTTTCTTTGGCCATATCAATCAAAAGCTCGGGCGATCCTTTGTAGGACAATACACCCTTGTTCATGAGGGCCATATCTGTACAGGTACTTGAGATGTCACCTACGATGTGGGTAGAGAGGATGATGACCACGTCCTTTTCGCTAAATCTGGTAAGCAGGTTCCTGAAACGGATCCGCTCTTCAGGATCCAGACCAGTGGTTGGTTCATCAACAATAATAAGTTTGGGATCTCCAATCAGGGCCTGGGCAATACCAAGCCTTCGTTTCATCCCTCCTGAGAGGTTATTGGCATAGCGGTTGCGTGCTTCGTAAAGTCCAACCTCCTCAAGCATTTTTTCCACGGTGTCATTTCTAACCTTGGTATTGGTGAGTCCTGCAAGCCTTGCCGCGTAGTCGAGAAATTCGTAAGTCTTCAATTTGGTAAAGAAACGGAAGTCCTGTGGCAGATAGCCCAGCATCGACCTGATCTCTTTTCTGTCTTTCATCAGATCCAGACCATTGACCAGTACTTGCCCGGATGAAGGTTTCATTAATGTGACGAGAATTCTCATCAGCGTCGATTTTCCGGCTCCGTTTGGGCCCAACAAACCGAACATGCCACTTTCAATGGTCATATTCACATCCTTGATGGCGTGATTACCATTTTTGTAAACTTTGTTGAGTCCTTTGATCTCAATCTTCATGAGCGATTTATCTTAAGTGAATTCAAGTTAGTTAACAACTCTTAGTTATAATTACGGAACTTTGACAAGGAAGTTTGCAAATGGTTTAACTATACCTTATTAAATTTTTGATTATCGAAAAGTTGCCTATTTGAGTGGGTTGAACCTATAAATTTTGGATTCCAAATCTCATGATGGAGGCAGTCTCTCCTGTCTCTTTTCAAGACTATTAATAAGAGTAGGAAATGGAATCTGATCCATACTAAAAAAGGCCGCCCTTTTGGGACAGCCTTTCAATATTTATCTCGCCTGATATATTACTTAACTTTCTGGACAATCGCGCTGAATGCGGCTGGATTGTTCATAGCAAGGTCGGCAAGGACTTTGCGGTTGATGTCGATGTTGGCAGCCTTCATCTTACCCATGAATTGTGAGTAGGAGAGACCTTCCGTACGAACTGCAGCATTGATACGCTGAATCCATAATGCACGGAATAACCTTTTTTTGCTTTTTCTGTCGCGGTACGCATACTGGAGACCTTTCTCCCATGTGTTTTTGGCAACCGTCCAGACAGTTCCTCTTGATCCAAAGTATCCTCTGGTCAGTGAGAGTACCTTCTTACGACGGGCTCTCGAGGCGACGTGATTGACTGATCTTGGCATTTTTAATTGTTTTAGGACAATGGCGATCCAATTGTATGGATACTTGCTGGCACATTCCCCGGTTAAAAAATAGAATTTGTTTTAAAGGTAAACTACCTTAACGCGAGAAGCCTTTTGACATGATTGGTATCTACTTTTTCAACCATTCCCCAATGGGTCAGGTTGCGCTTGCGTTTGGTGCTTTTCTTGGTCAGAATGTGACTCTTGTAAGCGTGTTTCCTTTTGATGCTTCCACTTCCGGTCAGCTTGAAGCGTTTTTTTGCGCCGGAATTCGTTTTCATTTTAGGCATCTCTGTCTAACTTTTTTAAATTACTTTTTCTTTTTGGGCGAAATAAATATGGTCATTCTTTTACCTTCAAGTTTCGGGAGTTGTTCAACTTTTCCGAAATCTTCCAGTGCGTTGGCGAAGCGAAGGAGTAAAATTTCTCCCTGCTCGTTATAGAGTATCGAACGTCCCTTGAAGAATACATAAGCTTTCACTTTTGCACCATCCTGAAGGAACTTTTCGGCATGTTTTAATTTAAAATTGTAATCATGTTCATCCGTATTTGGTCCGAACCTGATCTCCTTGACAATAATTTTTACGGCCTTGGCCTTCAGTTCCTTCTGCTTCTTTTTCTGGGCATAAACGAACTTCTGATAATCCACAATCCTGCAAACAGGCGGTTCAGCGTTAGGTGAAATTTCTACCAAATCGAGTTCCATTTCATCGGCCTTCCGAAGAGCATCCTGGATTCTGTAAACACCCTGTGGCTCAACATTGTCGCCAACCAGCCTTACTTCCGGAACACGAATCTGATGATTGATCCGAAACAATGATTTCTCTTCTTCTTTTGGAGCTCTTGGCCCCTTGGTCCTGATAACTGCTATGGCTTTATCCTCCTATGGTTTAGTTAATAACGACTAATTGTATAAATCTGACAAAATAGATTTGACCTCATTTAAGATCAATTCTTTAAATTCTGATAATGACACAGTTCCCTGATCACCTTCACCTTGACGACGAACGGCAACAGTATCAGTTTCGTTCTCTTTTTCGCCTACGATCAGCAGATAAGGGATGCGTTTCATCTCGTTGTCACGGATTTTCCTGCCTATCTTTTCGTTACGATCGTCAACGACGGTGCGAATATCGGAATTATTTAGATAATCTGAAACTTTTTGTGCATAATCGTTGTACTTTTCGCTGATCGGCAAAACTACAACCTGCTCGGGTGTGAGCCAGATCGGAAATTTTCCTGCGGTATGTTCGATTAAAACAGCACAGAACCTTTCCATGGATCCAAAAGGCGCACGGTGAATCATGACCGGACGGTGACGCTTGTCGTCTGCTCCGATGTACTCGAGATCAAAGCGCTCAGGCAAATTGTAGTCTACCTGAATCGTTCCGAGTTGCCAGCTTCTTCCGATGGCATCCTTGACCATAAAATCGAGCTTCGGGCCGTAAAATGCGGCTTCCCCAAGTTCGGTCACGGTAGTCAGCCCCTTTTCAGCACAAGCTTCGATGATCGAACTTTCTGCTTTTTCCCAGTTTTCGTCTGATCCGATGTATTTTTCCTTGTTGGTAGGGTCACGCAGAGAGATCTGTGCGGTGTAATTTTTGAAATCCAGTGCCTTGAAAATGATGAATACGATGTCAATTACTTTCAGGAATTCTTCCTTCAACTGATCCGGTCTGCAGAAAATGTGCGCATCATCCTGTGTAAATCCGCGTACACGGGTCAGACCATGCAGCTCTCCACTTTGTTCGTAACGGTAAACTGTACCGAATTCAGCCAGTCTGACAGGCAGATCTTTGTAGGAGCGTGGTTTGAAGCGGTAAATTTCGCAGTGGTGCGGGCAGTTCATCGGTTTCAGCAGATATTCTTCACCTTCAGTAGGTGTTTTGATCATCTGGAAGGAATCCTTGCCATATTTTTCGTAGTGACCGGATTTCTTGTAAAGCTTCACATCCCCGATGTGCGGAGTGATAACCTGGTCGTATCCGAATTTCTTTTGTACGTTCTTCAGAAATTTTTCGAGTTGTTCGCGTAGCATGGCGCCTTTTGGTAACCACATGGGTAAGCCTTGTCCGACTTCCTGCGATATCATGAACAATTCCATCTCTTTGCCAATCTTGCGGTGGTCGCGTTTCTTGGCTTCCTCCATCAGCACGATGTACTCTTCAAGCAATTTTTGCTTGGGGAAAGTGATCCCGTACACGCGGGTCAGCATTTTGTTTTTCTCACTGCCGCGCCAGTAGGCACCCGCAATGTTTGTCAGCTTCAATGCCTTGATGTATCCGGTATTCGGAAGGTGAGGACCGCGGCAAAGGTCAGTAAAGTTGCCTTGCTGATACAGGGTAATTGTGCCGTCTGTCAGTTCGGAAATCAGCTCCTGTTTGTAAGGATCTCCTTTTTCCGTGAAAAGTTTCAACGCGTCATCCTTGGAGATTTCAGACCTGACGATGTCGGATTTTGTCCGTGCCAGATCCATCATTTTCTTCTCTATTTCGGTCAGATCCTTTTCGGTCAGGGTTTGACCTTCAGGAAGATCAATGTCATAATAAAAGCCATTGTCGATGGATGGCCCGATGCCGAATTTCGTTCCGGGCAGGTAGGCCTCGATGGCTTCCGCCAAGATATGGGCCGATGAATGCCAGAAAGTATCGCGCCCTTCCTTGTCATCCCAGGTATGCAGTTTGATGGAAGCATCCGAATTGATCGGGCGCATCAGGTCGCGAACCTCGCCATTGACTGTAATTGAGAGTACTTCCTTGGCCAGATTTCTGCTGATTGCTTCCGCAATCTCCAGTCCATTGACTCCTGCATTAAACTCTCTGACAGAGTTATCGGGTAGCGTTATCTTGATCATGTCGATTTTTTTATGAAGGTGCAAAATTAACGAACTTCCACCGTTTCATCAAATCTATTTTAATCTTTATCGAGGAAAGATTTTCCTATCCTCTTTTTTTTTGTTCATGCCAGATTTTCCGGCATGCCAGTAGAGATAATATTCATATTTTTGGAAACTGTTTCTGATGGATCTTCTTCGTGTATTCTTAGTGCCTTAGTGACTTTGTGGCCTCGTTTTTCTGCCACTAAGGCACCAAGGCACAAAGGTTTCACAAAGAAATTAATAAACTTATAATCAATATTATGCTTAAAGGATATTCCTTACTATTGCTGGTTCTGCTTTCTGTATTTGGCCTTCGGGCGCAGAAACTGACCATCGAAGATGTTGTCATTAAAAGAACCTATGGTCAGAAATCAGTTTTCGGACTGGCTTCGCTCAATGACGGACTGAATTATACAACCCTCGAAAATATGGGGAAAGAGATCGTCAAATACAGCTATAAAACCGGCGAAAAAGTGGCTACACTGCTTGACATCTCCGCATTGAAAAACGATTCGGTTAAATTCGTCACGGATTACCAGTTCAGCAGCGATGAAAGTAAAGTACTGCTCATGACCGACCGCAAACCCATCTACAGAAGATCTTTCACGGCCAACTACTTCATTTACAATTTTGTCACAAAGGAACTTTCCAGGCTTTCCGGTGGGGGAGAGCAGCAACTGGCTACCTTTTCTCCGGATGGTGAGCGAATTGCATTTGTCAGGAAAAACAACCTGTTTGTGAAAAGCCTTCGTTTCGGTACCGAGCGACAGATTACAACAGACGGCGAGTTCAATAAAATCATTAACGGGGCTCCCGACTGGGTGTACGAGGAGGAATTTGAATTCAACCGCGGATTTGAATGGTCGCCCGACAGCAAACAGCTTGCCTACATGAAATTCAACGAAGAGCGTGTAAGTATCTATCATATGCCCATGTACAAGGGATTGGCTCCAGAGCACAAGGAAAATAAAATATATCCGGGAGAATACAGTTTCAAGTACCCCAAGGCAGGGGAGAAGAACTCTATCGTGAATATCGTGGTATACGACATCAAAAGCGGACACAATATCCTGATGGACACGGGCAAGGAGACAGACATCTACTTGCCCAAGATTGCCTGGACCAACAGCGGAAGCGACCTGGGCATCTTTCGCATGAACAGGCTCCAGAATAAGGCAGAACTGCTCTTTGCCAATCCGAATACAGGCGATACCCGCCTGATCTACACAGAAAAAAACAGCCGCTACCTTGAAACAGATTTCCTTGATAATTTTCAGTTTCTGCAGGACAATAAAAGCTTCATTGTCCTCAGTGAACAGAACGGTTACAAGCATCTTTATCTCTACGACATGAGGGGTGTGAAGGTAAAACAGCTCACCGAAGGTGATTTTGACGTGATCAAATTTTATGGTTACGACCCTGTCAGGATGTTTTTCTATTACCAGGCCGCGGCTGTAGTGCCCATGCAGCGCGAAGTCTACGGTGTTTCACTCGACAAGAAGAAGAAAGTGATGCTCTCCACGCAACCGGGCACCAACAATGTCGATTTCAGCAAAGGGTTCAAATATTTCGTCAATACCTGGTCGAATGCAACAACACCCAACCTGGTAACCTTGCACGATATTTCGGGAAAACAAATCCGGGTACTGGAAGACAATGCTTCATTGAAAGGGAAACTTGCAGCCATGCAGCTGCCACAAAAAGAATTTTTTAAATTCAAAACCTCCGAAGGCATCGAGTTGAACGGCTGGATGATCAAACCGGTTCCATTTAATCCGGAAACAAAATATCCAGTCCTGATGACCCAGTACAGCGGCCCAAATTCACAGCAGGTGCTCGACCAGTTTTCGGTCAGTTGGGATACGTATATCGCCCAGCAAGGCTACCTGATGGTATGCGTCGATCCGCGAGGTACAGGCGCCAGGGGAGAAGAGTTCCGCAAATGTACTTACGGTCAGCTGGGTAACCTTGAATCGACCGATCAGGTCGAAACCGCACGCTATCTGTCCCAACAACCTTATGTCGATGCCAAAAAGATCGGAATATGGGGATGGAGTTACGGCGGATTTATCTCTGCCATGACTTTGTGCAAGGGAGGTGACCTGATCAGGACATCCATTGCCGTGGCACCCGTAATCAGCCATTATTTTTATGACACTGTCTATACCGAGCGATACATGGGCATGCCGGATCAGAATGCGCAAGGTTACGACCAAAATTCTCCAATCGCACTGGTGAAGGGTATCAAAGGAAAATTGCTGCTGGTAGCCGGTACTGCGGATGACAATGTTCATTACCAGAATACCATCGAATTTGCCGAAGCACTCGTTCAGTCGGGGGTTCAATTCAGGATGATGTCGTACAACAACCGCAACCACGGCATCCGCGGCGGCAATACCACGATGCACCTTTATACCATGTTTGATGAGTTTCTGAAGGAAAACCTTAAATAAATGAAAAGTGAAAAGTGAAAAGTGAAAAATTAGGATTCATCTTCATTCAACATTACATCAATGAAGCATAGAAACAATTAAAAAACTGAAAGTTTTTTAATTGTGCGTTTTTCACTTTTCATTTTTCACTTTTCATTTAGTTCTTTTGTTTTATCAACGAAAAGTATATATTTGCACCTCCTTTCACGCCCAGATGGTGAAATTGGTAGACACGCTAGTTTCAGGGACTAGTGAGCG
>JBAXUL010000138.1:0-9047 GCA_037129695.1 Prolixibacteraceae bacterium | reverse complement strand
ATTAGATTTTGATTGCCGTGTTTCGGGAAATCTTCCAAAGGTGACTCGAAAAACGCGCAAAGACTTGAAAGGAAAAAGAACGACAAGATTATTTGTTCATGACCTCAACAGTTTCTGAATATTGATAATTTTGAGAATTAATGGCAATGATAGGGCGATAGCGTATTGAAAGCAAAGCCAGATTACAATTTATGAAGGTAAATCAAATCAAATGAAGGTAAATCAAAAGAAAATTTCCTCATCCGATCAATCAAAGGGAGCATTCTTACAGAAAACGGAAGAGGCATTATTCCCGATAGTCGGGATCGGCGCATCAGCCGGCGGTTTGGAGGCGTTGGACCAATTTTTTCAGAATATGCCTGGCGATTCAGGGCTGGCCTTTGTCGTAATTCAACATCTGGACCCGAATCATTCCGGAATTATGCCGGAGTTACTGCAACGAATAACATCAATGAAGGTGTTGCAGGCTACCGATAATTTGAAAGTAAAGCCAAATTTTGTTTATGTGATTCCTCCCAACAAAAGTTTATCCATATTAAATGGATTGCTTCATTTGTTTGATCCGGTCGAATCAAGAGGGTTGCGCCTGCCAATTGATATTTTCTTTCGTTCCTTGGCTTTCGACCGTCAGGAAAAGAGTATTGGCATTGTACTTTCCGGAATGGGATCGGATGGAAGTCTCGGATTACAGGCAATCAAAGAAAAAAACGGCATGGTGCTGGTTCAGGATCCGGAAAGTGCCAAATTTGACTCAATGCCTCGCAATGCCATCGATTCAGTCATAGCCGACATTGTTGCACCTGCTACTGAATTGCCCGCAAAAATGATCTCCTTTCTTAACCTTAATCCTGTTATCAGGCAAAAACAGGAAATTGAAAGTAAGGTCAAAAGCAGTATAGATAAAATAATCATTCTCATTCGGGAGCATTCAGGCCACGATTTTTCCTTGTACAAGAAAGCCACCTTATTCCGGAGAATTGAAAGGCGAAAGAGTGTTCACGGAATCGAAAAGATACCGGCTTATGTCCGTTTTCTGCAGGAAAATCCAAAGGAAATAGAAATTCTGTTCAAGGAATTATTGATCGGTGTAACCAATTTTTTCAGAGATGCCCTAATGTGGGAAACTTTAAAGGAAAATATATTTCCTGAACTATTGGAAAAGCTTCCCAATGGGTATATTTTACGTGCATGGGTAACAGGATGTTCAACAGGCGAAGAAGCCTATTCCCTGGCAATTATTTTCAGGGAAGGAATGGAAAAATTGCAGCAACATAAAAATATCACTTTACAAATATTTGCCACGGACCTGGATAATGATGCCATTGAAAAAGCAAGAAAAGGATATTTCAACAAAAATATCGAAGCGGATGTGTCACCTGAACGGGTCAGTAAGTATTTCACTTTGGATGGTGAAGGCTATCGGATCAATTCCTACATCCGCGAAATGGTGGTTTTTGCCCCGCACAATGTAATCAGGGACCCCCCATTTACCAAACTGGATATTCTTTGTTGCCGTAACATGCTCATTTACATGGAACCGGAATTACAGAAAAAGCTCATTTCATTGTTTAACTACAGTCTGAATCCCGGAGCACTGATGATTCTGGGTGCTGCTGAAACTATTGGAAATCAAACAGATGAATTTAAGATTTTTGATGGAAAATTGAAAATATACAAGCGTTCATTGTCACATTCCTTGAGTGAATCCATTGATTTTCCAAGTTCATTCCGTCAACCCAAAATGGTGCTGGCCGAAAAAGCCGGAGCCCCAAAAGTTGTGGATAATCTTCAGTTTGTTGCAGATCAGATGTTGCTTCAGCAGTTTTCACCACCCAGTGTCGTGGTGAATAACAAGGGCGATATTTTATACATCACCGGTAGGACCGGAAAGTACCTGGAACCTGTTGCAGGAAAAGCCAACTGGAACATTTATGCCATGGCCAGGGAAGGGTTGCGCAACGAATTGCCCGGAATATTCCGGAGGGCACAGCAGAATTTCGATGCAGTTGTAGTAAACAACTTAAAAGTTGAAATCAATGGAGGGCCTCATCTGGTAAATTTAACTGTACAACAATTTGAAAATCCCGAGTTTGTCAGAGGTATGTTTCTTTTGGTATTTACAGAAGTACCTGTCAATTTGAGTCTTGCTTCGAAAAATGCTAAAACAGAGAAACAATCTTCAGTTTTGAGATTTAAAGAACTGGAGGCAGAGTTGCACAGGAGTCATGAGGATTTGCAAACTATTCGAGAGGAGATGCAAGCATCGCAGGAAGAATTAAAGTCCACCAATGAAGAGTTGCAATCTACCAATGAAGAATTACAATCTACCAATGAAGAACTAACCACTTCAAAAGAAGAGATGCAAAGCCTCAATGAGGAATTGCAAACTGTCAATTTAGAACTGCAAAGCAAGGTGGTTGACTTATTAAAGACCAATGATGACATGAAAAATCTGCTGAATAGTACAGAAGTTGCCACATTGTTTCTTGATAAAGAATTGAATGTCAGAAGGTATACGGATCCGGTAACCCGAATTTTTAAATTACGAAATACAGATATTGGCAGACCTTTTACCGATCTGGTAAGCAATTTGCAGTACCCTGATATTGATACCCAATCACGGCAGGTATTGAGAACGCTTATGGCCATAGAAAGTGCAATTACTACAACCGATGACAGATGGTTTAACATCCGGATCATGCCCTATCGCACAACGGATGACCGAATTGATGGACTGGTTATGACTTTTAATGATATTACAGCATTTAAAAAGCTGGAGATAGAGCTTAAAGCTGCCAATGAAGCACTCATTAAGAAAAGCATATAAAATAGGTTACCTGTCTTTTGAAGGCATTTAATGATGAAAAAACCAGCGCGAAATCAAAGCAAGGCAAGTCTTCGTCAAAAAGCAAAGGAATTGCTGAAAGAAAGAACTTCAGGAACTTCAGCAATACTTTCTGAAGCTGAAACAATAAAGCTTATTCACGAACTGGAAGTGCACCAGATTGAACTGGAACTTCAGCATAAGGAACTTCTGGTTGTTTCGGAGGCCGAGAAGGAAAGTCGTGAAAAATACGCTGATTTATATGATTTTGCCCCAAATGGCTATTTTTCGCTTACCAAAGAAGGGAAAATAACCGAATTGAACCTGACAGGTGCTAAAATTCTTGGCCTGGAACGTTCAAAAATTATCAACAGGTGGTTTGGAACTTTTGTTTCAAAAGATACCTTGCCGGTGTTCATTGATTGCCTCCATCGAATATTCCATAACAGCGTAAAGGGGACGTGCCAGATTACCTTATTGACAATAAACCAACAGGAAGTTTTTGTACAACTCACAGGTATCAAACAAGAAAAGGATAGACATTGCCTGATTAACCTGACTGACATAACGGAATACAAAAGGGTTTCAACCGAATTGGACAAAAGCAATTCGCTTCTGCAATCCATACTCGAAAAAACCACGGATGCAGTTTTTGTGAAAGATTTGGATGGGAAATACCTGATGTTTAATCATGCGGCAGAACTTCTCACGGGAAAAATGGCCGAAGATGTGATTGGTAAGGATGATACTTCTGTTTTTCAGTTCGGTGATGCAACTGTCGTGATGGAAAACGACCGGAAAGTCATGGCGGATGGAAGACCCACAACTTTTGAAGAGGTTGTTACCAATCAGGAAGGCCTCTTGTCCACTTTTTTGAGCACCAAGGGCAGGATATCAAGTAAAGATGGAAGTTTGGACGGATTGTATGGAATCGCACGTGATATTACTTTACGGAAGCAGATGGAAGTAGAGTTGCGGAAAAGTGAAGAAAAATGGCATAGTCTGTTTGAGATTTTGCCGGTAGGTGTATCAATTGTCGATTCCATGCATCAATTGACAGAGTTTAACAATTCTTTAGGTCAGATTTTAGATATCACCAACGAAGGTTTACTCAATGGGAAATATGATCGTCGAATCTATTTAAGAGCTGATCAGACTTTGATGGACCCCAACGAATTTCCAAGTTACCGGGCACTGAAGGAAAATATAGTGATCAGGGATATTGAAATAGGAGTCAAAAAAGAGGATGGATCTTTGATCTGGACCAATGTAAGCGCGATACCCTTGCCTCAGCAAAATGCAACTGTTACGGTTACTACCGACATTACCCGGCGGAAATTGGCAGATGCCAATATCATTGCATCTGAGGCCCGTTATCGTCGTCTGTTTGAGTCAGCAAAGGATGGCATTTTGATCATAGATGCAACGACCGGAAGGATAATTGATATCAATCCTTTCTTGGTTGGTATATTGGGGAATTCTCCTGATGAATTTATCAATAAGGAAATATGGGAGATTGGTTTTTTCAGTGATATTTTTGCCGGTGAGGCCAATTTTCTGGAGTTGCAAAAGGCCGAACATATCCGATATGATGACATGCCTCTTTCAACTTTTGATGGACGTGTCTTGAATGTTGAGGTTGTAATCAATGTTTATACTGCCAACAATAAAAGGAAGGTGTTGTGTAACCTCCGCGATGTCACTGAGCGCAAGCGGATGGAAGATGAATTGCGAAAAAGTGAAGAAAAATGGCGCTCCCTCGTATCCAATTCTCCGGACTTTATTGCCCTTACCGACATTAAAGGAAGATTTCTTTTTCTTAACCGATATGAGGAAGGTTTTTCGGAAAAGGAGATTTACGGTACATCGTCCTTTAATCTAATTTCAGTTGAATCCCGGGCAATCTACCGTGCTACTTTCGAAAAGTGTGTCAGAACAATGACAAAGCAAGAGATTGAATTCAGTGGGATGGGCAGTCGGGGAGAAAAAAGGTTGTACGAAAGCGCACTTGTTCCACTTCCGGGTGAAAACCATGAGATCAGTGGTGTCCTGGTAGTAGCCAGAGACATTACCCACCGCAAGCAGGCTGAGGAGGAAGTTTTCAATTCAAAACAACAACTGGACCTGCTGTACAAGCATCTCAATCAAGTTAGGGAAGAAGAAAGAACAAGTATTGCCCGTGAAATTCATGATGATCTGGGGCAGTCTCTGGCAGGTCTGAAAATCGATCTCGTTGAAATGAGAAAGGATATGGGTGAGAACTCCGGATCCATTCAAAAAATCAACAAGGCAATTTCGTTGGTTGAAGGCACCATGAAGACAGTTCAAAAGATATCATCGGAGTTAAGACCCCAGATGCTTGACGAACTAGGGCTCGCCTCAGCAATCGAATGGCAGATCAGGGAGTTTAGGAAACGGACGGGAATGAAATGCGTACACCAACTGGAAGATATTGAGGATATGGATGAGGAGATTTCAATTTCTCTTTACCGGATTTTTCAGGCATCCTTGACGAACATTATGCTTCATTCGAAAGCAAACTCTTTGTCTGTAATCCTTTCAATGATTCAAGGTGTGATCACCTTAAAAATGAAGGATGATGGTGTTGGAATCAGGAAGGAGCAAATTAATTCATTGAAATCATTCGGAATAATAGGTATGAAGGAAAGAACCAATCAAATCAAGGGAACATTCACCATTCATACCGGAATCAATAAGGGAACCGAGATCATTGTTTCAGTTCCTTTCAGGAAAAAGCGACGGGATATTGAGAAAAATGAACAGCTGATGGAGGAGGATGATTCTGCATTCAGAGTTGAAAATTAAATAGCTTGACGAACGCAGTAACAGTTAATTTTACGATACGGATGTTCTTTTATCCATTTAAATGGGTAATTTTTGCAGATTAAACCCATGTGGTTAACAATAACCAAAGCGTACGAAAATCATCCGTCGGAAGGAGAATTGGGATTTCGCTGATAAGTAGGGAGAATTTATATTAAATATTACATCAATTCATGAAGATACTGATTGCCGACGATCATCCCGTAGTCAGGGAAGGGCTTATACAAATATTGAAAAGGCTGCCGGAAGTGGCTGAAATTGAAGAGGTAACAACAGGTACTGAGGCATTGAAAAATATAAAAGGCAATCACTATGATTGTGTCATCCTCGATATTTCCCTACCGGGGATGTCGGGATTGGAGGTACTTAAAAATCTGAGAATTCAGAATATTGTAACACCCGTTCTGGTACTTTCCATGCATCCGGAAGAGCAGTTCGCTGTGAGAGCGTTGAAATTAGGTGCTTCCGGATATGTTACCAAAGACAGGGCAGCCGAAGAACTGATAATTGCGATCAATAAAATATCTTCGGGCAAGAAATACGTGTCATCAGAACTAGCCGAATATATGGCCTCAAGCATCGATTACAAATACAAAGAACTTGTACAAGAAAAATTGACAGACAGGGAGTTTCAGGTCATGATTCATCTTGCCAGGGGTAAATCTCCGAAAGAAATCTCCAGTGAATTGAATATCAGTACAAAAACTGTGAGTACACACAGGGCAAATATTCTTGAGAAAATGGCGATGAAGAATAACAGCGAACTGGTTATTTTTGCGATGAAGAATTTCTTGATTGAGTAACCAAATCACCATTTTCTGGATATAACTACTTCTTTAATAGTTAATTAGTTCTCTGTTTTTTTGTCGCTGTAAATTTCCATCCTACCTTTTTGTTTACTCAGGTCGCACGGAATTAGAATTCATAAATCCTGCAACCAAATAAGGATTTTCAATTGGTGTGAAAATCCTCATGGATTTTTGATGTGTTGTTATTTGTTTATTAACTGCCACATGGAATTGCAACGGTTCAAATCATCTCTGATGGTGATTTCTAATTCTTTTCATTTTACTTGTAGTTGTTTCCCCTACAAGGCTCTAGGTGTTTTACTGAGAGGAAAATCAACAGAAAGCCCAGTAAAGATTCAGTTGATGGCTGATTACACTTTGGTTGTTGCGGTAATAGCTTTACAACATGATAACCGAATATCAAATTTTTACCTGCTTGAACAACCTGGTGGCTGATGAATCAGCTGGAACCAATAAAAATGTGAATATTACATCGAAGGATGCGTAGGTTGATAAATTCATGCCGGAGAATTTTTGAATGACCAATGTTCAAAATAAATGGGTAAATTATTAAATATATTGTTGGTAGAGGATGATAGGAGTGATGCAGAACTTATTTGTAGGGAACTGCTTAAAGCCAACATCGTATTTGCAAAAATGCTTGTGGAGAACAGGGAAGATTACCTCCGGGGTTTAGCTAATTTCAATCCGGATATTATCATTTCAGATTACAGACTACCCCGGTTTAATGGGGAGCAGGCGCTTGAACTTCGGAATTCTATTTCGCCATTGACTCCTTTTATTTTAGTGACCGGTTCAATTAATGAGGAAATAGCTGTTGAATGCATGAAAGCCGGGGCGACAGATTATGTCATCAAGGATCACATCATGCGGTTGGGTACAGCGGTGCTGAATGCGCTGGAGCAAAAAGAGGTTAAAATGCAAAAAAAATTAGCAGAAGAACTGCTGATCAAAAGTGAGGGAAAATTCAGAAACCTCTTTCAGAATCATGGGGCAGTAAAACTGATATTTGATCCAATAAGTGGAAATATTTTGGAAGCGAACAATGCGGCAGCTGATTTTTATGGCTGGACGGTTGAAGAACTGACAACCATGCACATCTCTGAAATAGTGGTGCAATTAGCAGGAAAGGGAAAAAGTAAAATGGATTCGGCAAGGGGTCTGATCAAATCCCATTATGAGTCTCAGCATTTTAATTCGAAGCATCAAATTTTTGATGTAGAAATTTTTAGCAGCAGAATCGATATTGACGGCAAAGAATTTGTCCACGAAATAGTTCATGATATTTCAGAAAAGAAAAGGGCCGAAGAATCAATCAAGCTTTTGGGACGTTCTGTAGAACAGAGTTCAGTCTCCATTATGATTACCGATTCAAAAGGCACCATCAAATACATCAATCAATTTGCATCCAAAATATCGGGATATTCTTTTGAAGAGACGATTGGGAGAAATGCGCGGTTCATGAAATCCGGCTTGCAGGGCAAAGAATTTTACCAAACTTTATGGACTACTATTCTTTCAGGAAAGGTTTGGGAAGGGGAATTCAGAAATGTTAAGAAAAACGGGGAGATATTTTGTGAGAAAGCGGTCATATCCCCGGTTTTGAATAAGCAAAATGAAATTACCCATTTTGTAGCTGTCAAGGAAGATGTTACAGAAAGAAACAGAATGATTGAAGAGCTGGTGGCAGCTAAATTGAAAGCAGAGGAATGTGATCGATTAAAAACTGCGTTTATCAATAATATTTCCCATGAAATCAGAACTCCGCTCAATGGAATTCTGGGATTTGGTCATCTTTTATCTGAGATAAATATTACGAAGGAAGAACGGAATCGCTATGTTCGCACACTTCAGAGGAGCAGCGACCGCTTGTTGCAAACTGTTTCAGATTACCTGAGCATTGCAACGGTTGTTTCCGGTCAGGTGAAGGTTCACATTGAGAAATTCAGATTGAATGATCTCTTGGATGAAATTGAAGAAGTTACCTTAACACGTTGCAGGGAGAAGAACCTTGAATCAGAATTGATACTACCTGTTGAATTAAATAATTTTACTTTTTGTTCTGATAAAGCATTGTTGAGTGATATATTAAAAATATTGGTCAACAACGCAGTAAAGTTCACAAAAAAAGGAAAGGTTTCTTTAGGTGTTGTAGTTTCAGAAGGTATTTTGGAAGTTTGTGTATCCGACACTGGCAAAGGAATAGGTCAGCAACAATTACAATCTATTTTTGATGTTTTTATGCAGGTAGATTCTTCCAATACACGCAGTTATGAGGGTAGCGGACTCGGGCTTGCGATTGCAAAAGGCTATGCCGATCTGATTGGTGCCACATTGTCGGTAACCTCCTCCCTTGGAAAAGGTTCGAAATTTTTCTTGAGAGTGCTTGAGAATGACACCAACAAAAATTAGCAGATAATTGAATGGAAAAATAGGCAACAGAAAGATATTTTCTCTATTTTTACCCAAATATTTATTGATTAACTACTAACCTAATTTTTAATCCAACTGTTTTGTAGTTTGTACAGGACAAGTCAATGCTTGAGGTTCATTCATCTCCTTTTGGCAGG
>JBAXUL010000137.1:0-9360 GCA_037129695.1 Prolixibacteraceae bacterium | reverse complement strand
AATTATTGAATATCTGTAAGTACTCATGGAACTCGCAGTTGAATTTATATCACCTTTTGTTGGCTTTGCCCATGCTCGTTTCATACTAACATTTCAAACGTTACAGACTAAAAAAAAATCCAACCATATTATTTCCTCTGTGCTTCTCTGTGAAACTCTGTGTAATAATTTCAGTTAGCGAATTTTGCCTTATTCTCGTTGGTCTTCCTCCCTGATCTGCACCCTCCTGATCTTCCCGCTGATGGTTTTGGGCAGTTCGGTCACAAACTCAATGATTCTGGGGTATTTGTATGGTGCCGTCACCTTTTTAACGTGTTCCTGAAGTTCCTTTGCGAGTTCATCGCTGGCATGATAATTTTTGGAAAGGATGATGGTAGCCTTGACCACCTGTCCGCGGTCCGGATCAGGAACAGCGGTGATGGCACATTCCAGAACGGCCGGATGCTCCATCAGGGCGCTCTCCACCTCAAACGGGCCAATGCGGTATCCTGAACTTTTGATCACATCATCTGCCCGGCCAACAAACCAGTAATAACCATCCTCATCACGCCAGGCCATATCGCCGGTATAATAGATATCGTTGTGCCATACCCTCCTGGTCAACTCTTCGTCGCGGTAATAGCCGTTGAACATTCCAACTGGTCGGCTCTGATCAGTATAGATCACGATCTGCCCTTCGTCGCCCACTTCGCAGGAGGATCCGTTTTCATCCACCAGATCGATCCGGTAACCCGGAGAAGGTTTTCCCATGGAGCCCGGTTTCGGATCCATCCATGGGTAAGTTGCCAGTGCAACGGTACATTCCGTCTGTCCGTAACCCTCCATCAGTTTGATGCCGGTCTCTTCCAGAAACTGTTTGTAAACTTCGGGATTGAGCGGTTCGCCGGCAACTACACAATATTTCAGCGCTCCCAGATCGAATTTGGACAAGTCCTCCTTGATCAGGAATCGATAGATCGTGGGAGGAGCGCAGAAGGTTGTCACCTTGTATTTCTCAATCACCTCCATCAGATTTTTCGGAACGAATTTATCGTAATCGTAGGTCATTACGGCACTTCCGGATAACCATTGTCCGTACAATTTCCCCCAGGCCGATTTGGCCCAGCCGGTATCTGCTACCGTAAAATGAAGTCCGTCGTCCTGCACATTCTGCCAGTACCTGGCAGTCAGGATATGTCCAAGCGGATAGATGAAGTTATGGTTCACCATCTTGGGCATACCGGTTGTCCCGGAGGTGAAATAGAGGAGCATGATATCATCGTTATCCGAGGCATGATCTCCTTGCGGACGCTCAAAAACTTCAGGACTGGCAGCCAGTCCGGTGCTGAAATTCACCCATCCTTCGCGGTCTTCCCCGATCAGTGCCTTGACCAGAAAAGTTGGTGATTTTGGCTCTGCCTCTTCAACATGTTGGATTACCTCAGCCTCAGGTACGCACACAATCATCTTGACATCAGCCGCGTTGTTGCGGTACACCAGGTCCTTGGTGCTTAGCAGATGGGTAGCCGGGATGGTGATCGCACCTATCTTGTGAAGCGCCATCGCGCAGAACCAGAATTCATACCGCCGTTTGAGGATCAGCATGACAGGATCGCCCTTCCCGATGCCGGCTGAGCGGAAGAAATTGGCCGCCTTGTCGCTTTGCCTCTTCATCTCACCAAAAGTAAAAACTGCCTCAGCCCCCTTGTCATCGCACCAGACCATGGCGATCTTTTCAGGCGTACGGAGCGCGATTTCGTCAACCACGTCGTAGGCGAAGTTGAAATTCGCGGGGACATGGATTTTATAGTTTTCAATGAAATCGGTATAGGTCTGGAATTCTGTCTGGGATAGATATTTGTCGAGTAACATGTGGTACAATTAAAAATTACAAATTAAAATTTAAAGATTAAAAACGATGTGCGGGTGAAGCAAATTGTGTCCTTTGTGGTGAAATTTTACATATTTAACCACGAAGGACCCAAAGGAAAATTCAAATAATTATGGCCAGAAATCTGGCATGCTGATTGTTTAAGGCTTTCATGGCATGCTGGAAGCCCGAATCGAAATAGATGGAATCGCCTTCGCCAAGTACAATTTCATGCCCGTCCACGATGACCATCAGCGTGCCTTCCAGCACAAAATTAAACTCCTGACCGGCATGCGAATTGAACTCCGGAACACGGTCTTCCTTGTCAGGTGCTGCCGTAACAATAAAGGGCTCCACCTTTTTGTGGATGAAATTCCAGGCCAGGTTCTCGTAGGTATATTGTTTCCGACGATCAACGTTCAAACCTTTCCCCTTTCTCACCACCGAATAAACATGAAGTTTGGGCTGATCACCACGTAACAATGCGGACAGTTCAAGATTAAACCTCTGGGCAACCTTGTATAAAAACCCTACCGGGATATCGATCCGGCCACTTTCGTATTCCAGCAGAAGTTCCGGTTCCACACTCAGCTCTTTGGCAAAACTTTCAGCCGAAATGCCTGCGATCTCACGTAGCTCTTTGATCCTTGAAGCGATTAATTGAATTTGATCTGTCATGGTAATTATTTTAAATGCTCTTCGTAAAATTTGATCCGGTTGAGATCTAGAAATTCCTTAATTCTGTCTGCATGAATGCAATGCCCGACATGAATAAAAGGAGAGTTGGAAACTTTCGTCTTTTTCCCATCCTGAATGATTTCCTTCTCATGAATATCAAAACCCAGATGCAGGTGACTGGTCATGAACTGCATCCCATAAACCAGCCCCTCGCCATCGAACAGCGGACCGCCACTCTGGCCCCGCAAACCCGGTGTGCTCATCTCAATGGAGATAATTTGCTGACCATCCCCGCCAAACCTAGTGATGATTCCGTCTATCGGAAACCGCGGCGAATTGGGATTCCCGGTGTTCGTCCATTCAATATCATCCGATTCCGGATTGTGCCTGTAATTGGTGAATTCCGGAAAAGGATAGCCGAGTCTGCAAAGGGACTTTCCCTGTTTGACCTTTTCTGGGTCTTTGACAAATGTAGCAAAAGAGCTATAGAATTTTTGTCTGAATCCCTCAAACCGGATAATGGCCAAATCCAGAGTCGGATGCAAATGACAAGTAAAACTGCCACCGGTGAGATCAACACTGTTCACAAAATTAATCTTAGTCTGGACAGTTGTCTCCTTTCGATAAGCATTTTTAATTTCCAACCGGGAAAGAGCTGTTTTGAATTTCCCATCCTTTGGCAATTGATTGCGTTCCGATTGAAAGGTGCGAAACTGGCTGTTCACATTTTCAGCATTGACAATTAATTCAGCCACATGTTTGCAGGTAATTGCCACCCCATCCTCATTGACGAAAAACATGGTGGCGGAACCCGGCAAGACCAATCCCCCATAAGTCCTTGATAGGGTATGGATCGGTTTGGTAAATAGATCAACGTTTTCTATTGCTTTTACAAACATTTCTTAGGAAGAATTAGAGGATGTCCAAAAAGTCCTTGGTGCTCCTTTGTGATGTACTTTGTGATCCTTCGTGGTAAAATATAAAACATTGAACCACAAAGGATCACAAAGGACCACACGAAGTACACAAAGTAAGATGCCAATTTTGGCTAACTTTTTGGACTTACTCGTTGTCAAATTTTAACAGTATTTGAATCTATTGTATAAAACAAAGAAATCAATGACCCGGAAAATCACCCGCGCCAGGGCCTTGTTCTCGTAGTTGTTTTCAGGCAATCGATGGCGGTGTTGACATTGCTGACCACCTGAAAGTCGAACATCCCGACGCAGATAAAATCCGCACCATTGTTGTAAGCCCATTTGAATCCATCTTCAGGCTCTATGGCCCCGGCTGCCAGTACTTTAAAGCCCATCACGGGCACGGTGGTTTGGCGGACGAATTCGACGGTTCGCTCAGGGAACAAACAAAACATGTTGTTGTGAAAACGATTGTGGTCGAGATACTCCTTTCCGTCGACTTCAAACGGAAACCGGTTTTCCCGGGGATGGGCAGACCAGTATTGGTCGTGGTGCATGGTCTTCATGTAATAATCCGGTATGATTCCCTGTTCCTGGCAGGCAATCAGTGATTCGACAGAATGGGCCGCCAGCCCGGCAGTATACCCTTGTTGGCGAATGTGACCAAGCATTTTGTCAATGACCTCCAGTTTGTGATCCCGCACCAGCCAGTCGCACCAGTTTCCCTGCACCTGGACAATGTCGACCCCAAAATCGATGGCCTTGTCGATGAATTCATAAAATAGCGCAGGGTTGGTATCCGGACCAATTTTCGAGAGTTCCTTGTTGTTCAGATGGGGATTCACCTGGGAAATCACCTTGATTTTGCTGCCAGTCATTTTTTTGTATTTTGCCAGCAAAGGATTGGAAGCATAGCCTATGTTGATGGTATTGATTCCTGCCTGCTCAGCCAACATCAGCGTCTCGTACACTTTTTGTTCGGTGTTGTATGCTTTAAAGAGGGTCGACACATAGATCAGATCGCGGGAGTGTGCCCATCCCCCAATCAGATTTCCGCCGGCAATCAACCTGCTGATCTCATGTTTGCCGATTTTCCCTTTGGGCAGTTCTCCTTTCAGCTCGTTCAACTCCTGCTGTTTGACCTGGATCGTAGCCCCGGTCATCACATCGACGCCATAGGTTTTGAAACTGTGAACGGCCCCCCAGCCCATCACACCCAATGCAGGCAACGTTGCCAGATTTTTGATGGCATCGCGGCGTGAGCTATTCCCTGCCTTGACCACTTCAGGCGATTTCCTGCTTTCCCGATAGGATGCTATCCACGAATCCAGTCCAAAACCACTTTCACGGTAGATCAAAAGAAAAACAAGCGCAGTGGCTTCCAAAAATATTTTGTCGACGATGAAGAGATGACCGTCTGAAGGATTCAGCATTGGGTTGCCAAAAGGCGGATAAGCAAAATAATAGAAAACGAGCAAAACAGCGCCTGCCAGGGATGCCAGTCTGGAGAAGAGTCCGATGAACAGTGCCAGCCCGATGAGCACGAGTCCGAACATATTCAACAAGTCGGTACTTCTCAAAATTGCGGGAGAACCGGCCAGGAAATGATAGAATCCCGAAAAAATACCGGAAGTATGCAGCAAATAGCCCGATGCAGACCAGTTACCCTGTACGACTTTGGAGATCCCTTCGTAAAGAAAATGCCAGCCAATGGCCATGCGAAGGATTGTAATCAATAGGCGTTGATACTTTTTCATATTTTAGCGCTTGGTCAAACTTGTGTTCTGTTGGTTTCCGACTACCAGAAAAATGGCAAATCGCGGGCAATAAAATTACCAATCATGTAAAAATAAATAATTAATTCACAATAATTATCCACTCTGCGCAGTGATTCCAAACTAAATTCCTGCATCAATAAAATAAAATGAAGTTTACTATTACAATCGATTGCGCTACTTTATATATTTGTAAACGGAATAATATAAACCTGATTTCATGAAGAAAATAATTGTACTGGTTTTACTGGCTTGCTTCGCTTCAGTAAGTTTTGCCAAAACTGAAAACACCAAAAAACTTTTTGCCGCCGGAAACATCAAGAAAACGATGAAAAAAGTGACCGAGTGGCAATTAAAAAATCCCAAACATGCCCCAACAGACTGGACAAACGGAGCCTTTTATGCCGGAGTATCAGCCGCATGGGAAACTACCAAATCGAAAGATATCTGGCAGGCAATGGTCGACATGGGTAACAAAAATGGTTGGAAACCGGGCAGACGCTGGTACCACGCAGATGATATCGCCATTTGCCAGACCTACCTCGATGTTTACAAACTGGAGAAAAAGCAGGAAATGATCCAGCCATTGATCGATACACTCGCCGTCTTCATGTCAAAACCCTACCCAACCAAAGGCAACGAAGTGATTAAATGGTGGTGGTGTGATGCCCTTTTCATGGGCCCTCCTGCATTGGTCAAACTGGGAGTTGTTACCGGAAACAGCAGTTATTTTACCTACACCGATCAGCTTTTCAAAGAGTGTTATAACCTGCTGTACGACAAAGAGGAGCATCTTTTTGCCCGTGATCTTAAATATGTGATCAAAAATGACGGAAAAGATATCTACGAAGCCAATGGAAAGAAAATTTTCTGGTCGCGCGGTAATGGCTGGGTAATGGGTGGACTTGTCAGGGTGTTGCAGGAACTTCCTGCCGATTATGCCGGTCGCAGCTTTTACATTGACCTCTTCAAGGAAATGTCTGCCAGGCTGAAAGATCTACAGCAAGCCGATGGACTTTGGCGTGCCAGTTTACTTGATCCAGATGCCTATCCCGGTGGAGAAGTCAGTGGTTCGGGATTTGACTGCTATGCCATGGCATGGGGAATCAACAATGGCATCCTTGACAGGGAAACCTACCTTCCGGTAGTTAAAAAGGCATGGATCGGACTGAACAAATGCGTCCAGAAAGACGGTCATGTGGGTTGGGTGCAGCCCGTCGGAGCAGATCCGAAGAAAAATTTCAATGCCGACAGCTGGGAAGTATACGGTTCAGGCGCATTCTTGCTTGCAGGCAGTGAGGTGATCAAATTGAAGAAATAAAAATCGAATGGTTGTTAATTTAACCACCAAGGGAGGCTAAGGAAATAGCAAAGTGCACAAATGCAGAATTTCTGTCTTTGTGCACTTTGTTATTTTTCTGGTGTTCCTTCAAATAAAAATACAAAAATGAATCACAAGACTTTTAGAATTGCGTCCTCACTTTATTTTCTTCTGGTTGCCGCAACATTGTTTGCCCAGCCGGTTGAACGACTGGTTAAGATTGTGGTCACCCCTGATCATGCCAACTGGATTTACAAGCCCGGTGAACCTGCACATTTCAAGGTTCAGGTGCTGAAGAACAGCGAACCATTGCAAAATGTCAAAGTCAGGGTTGAAGTCGGACCGGAGCAGATGACTCCCGCTAAAATTGATACCTTCACCCAAAAAGATGGTCCGTTTGTGGTGGATGCAGGAACGATGAAAGTACCCGGATTTCTGCGCTGCAAAGCTTCTGCCACCATCAACGGTGTTCGTTACGACAATCTTGCGACAGCTGCCTACTCGCCCGATCTGATTAAACCTACCACGGAGGTTCCTGCCGATTTTTCAACTTTCTGGGAAAACGCCAAAACCGAAGCGGCCAAAATTCCGATAGATGCGAAAGTGACATTGCTGCCTGATCGTTGCACGGAAAAAGTGAATGTCTACCAGGCAAATATCCAGAATTACAAATCCGGCATGCGACTTTACGGGATCTTATGTGTCCCGAAAAAAGCCGGAAAATATCCTGCGCTGCTGAAAGTGCCGGGAGCCGGGGTTCGCGGATATTCGGGCGATGCCGCCATGGCCGAAAACGGAGTCATCACTTTCGAAATCGGCATTCACGGCATTCCGGTAACCATGGATCCATCCATCTACCTCGATCTTGGCAAAACAACGCTCGAAGGCTATCCATTTTTCAATCTGGATGACCGCGACCGCTATTATTACAAAAGGGTTTATCTCGGTTGTGTAAGAGCCATCGATTTTCTCTTCTCCCTTCCCGAATTTGACGGTTCTACACTGGCCGTAACCGGAGGGAGCCAGGGTGGCGCACTTTCCATTGTCACCGCCGGACTGGATTCACGCGTGAAATACCTCGCCGCCTTTTACCCGGCGCTGTGCGATTTGACAGGCTATCTGAACGGACGGGCCGGCGGATGGCCTCACATGTTTGCCGACTACAACAAGTCGTTCAATGGAAAGCCTGACAAGATCGCCACATCAAAATATTATGACGTAGTCAACTTTGCACGGATGGTCAAGGTTCCCGGCTTATATTCATGGGGATACAATGATCTGACCTGCCCGCCAACCTCCATGTTTTCTGCCTACAACGTGATTCAGGCACCCAAAAGCCTGAATATCTTCGAAGAAACCGGTCATTGGACCTATCCTGAGGAGAATGAACTGGCCAGGATATGGCTGCTCGGAAAATTGACCGGTGGAAAGTGAATCTGATTCGACGATTCGACAATGGTCGGCGAGAAAAATGAATTTAAATGCATGATAATCATAGATATATCTAAATATTACCACTTAGGGTTTATCAAATTGTCACATCATCACATCGTAGAATTGTCGAATCGTCGAATTAACTTCTCGTAACACGAAAACAATGAACAGAAGAACCACAATCTTTGTATTTATCCTGATGTTGCTGGTTTCCGGAATCTCAGCTGCTTCCGCCCAGTCTCAATGGCGCGGACCGAACCGTGATGGAATTTATCCTGAAACAGGATTACTGAAACAATGGCCCGCTGAAGGTCCTAAAATGCTTTGGTCGTTCGATGGACTTGGAACCGGAATGGGCAGTGTAGCTATCTCAAAAGAGAAGTTGTATGTGACAGGCATTCCGGATACCCTTACCTCAGAAGGCTTTCTGTTTAGTTTTGATACCGGGGGAAAATTACTATGGAAGAAAAGCTACGGCAAAGACTGGACAGGTATTTTCCCGGGAGCCCGCTCTACGCCAACCATTGTTGACGATCTCCTCTACCTTGAAAGTGGCAACGGAAATGTCCAGTGCCTCAAAACCGAGACAGGTGAAAAAGTCTGGAGTGTAGATTTCTTCAAGGACCTGCAGTGCGACTCCGTTCAGTTTGGTTTCTCCGAATCACTGCTGATCGATGGAGACAAAGTGTTTTGTACTCCCGGAGGAAAGATCAACAACGTGGTGGCACTCAACCGGTTTACCGGAAAGAAAATCTGGTCAGTGCCGGCCTTTGGTGAGCAGGCAACCTATACGTCCCCCATTTTGATCAACCACAACGGCCATCGGATCCTGGTCACGATGACTGCCTCTTCGATCCTTGGACTGGATGCCGACACCGGAGAGATGTACTGGCGGATTCATCAGTTTCAGGACAATAAGATTCATGCCAATACTCCTGCCCACTTTGACGGAAAAATTCTGGTATCCAGCGCATCCAGGAAAGACAGTTCGGGACTGGTTTTACTGCAGCTTTCTCCGGACGGGAAAAAGGCAGATATTGTATGGAGAAATAAGGAATTCATTAACCTGATGGAAGGTTTTATCCTCAGGGACGGATTTTTGTACGGTCCGGGATATCTGCAACCCAAATGGTTCTGCATCGACCTGAAGACCGGACAGACCAAATACATCGCCAAAGAGCTGGGCGGTGGTCCGGTGATTTATGCCGATGGCCTGTTCTACTGTTATGCCGAAAAAGATGGCATCATGGCCCTGGCTGAGGGTACCCCCCACAAATTCACCATCATCAGTAAATTCAATGTCCCAATGGGGACGGCACAACACTGGGCACATCCCGTGATCGATGGTCAGAAATTGTACCTCAGACACAATGAGGCATTGATGGT
>JBAXUL010000136.1:0-9468 GCA_037129695.1 Prolixibacteraceae bacterium | reverse complement strand
CGACCCTCTGCTTGTAAGGCAGATGCTCTAAACCAACTGAGCTAAGCTCCCTTTTTGCTTTTGCCTTTCTTCAAAAGTGTTGCAAAGATAGCCCTTTTTTTGCTTCCACAAAAAAAATCACGAAAAAATGGTGGTTTTTTTCATCTGAAACCTAAATTCATCATTTTGTCATTTGCCGGATTGAATTAACCAGGATCAGAATCATTTATGCTGGGGATTTTCAAAATAGCTCATTTCTTTTTATCTGTTTGTGTAGATGGGTTTTAGACTTTCCAACGATTGTAAAAAACCAATGTATCTGTCTAATTCGGCTTGTCGCTCCTCCTCACTCATCCTGGCAGGACCCCAGCTGATAAACGGCGGAAGGACTGTCATTCCGGAAAAATAGAACATGCCATGGTGAACTGGGAAGAGGATGACCGCGGGATCCCCGTTGCTGGCAGCAGTATAGGCCATTTCGGGTCCGCCGGTGGTCATGGTGACGAAGGCTGTCTTTTCTTTGAAGGTGCCGTTCTCATAAACCCCGCGACCATCCCCGTAAACAAACCCCATCGCGAAAACGCGGTCGACCCATCCTTTGAGAATGGCAGGTACGCCAAACCACCATAACGGGAAGTTGAATATCAGCAGGTCGCACCAGAGCAGTTTGTCCATTTCTAGGCTTAACTCATCCGTAAAACCGTTGGTTTTGCATGCATTCATCTGCTCCAGCTGGTACTTGAAATAGGAGGGATTGGCGAGTGCTTTGAAGTCACGTTGGTCGCCTACCGGATCAAAACCCATGGCATAAAGGTCGCTTTCCTTGACCTGATCTCCATTCTCTTCAAAGTGCCGGATGGCGGTATGCTTTAACCCGAAACAGAAAGATTTTTGTTCGGGATGGGCGTGAATGATCAGAACTTTTTTCATGGTGAATGGTGTTAAGTAATGTTAGGAAGGTAATTGACAAGGGTCAGCATAGGCTGTTCATAACTGTTATACGCATCAATCTGAATTTAGATCAATTATTTTGCTGTATTTTTAAGTAATCAAACCATTGCTGCCTATTTTTCCTTAACCGTCAATTTCCTACTTGAAATCTCGAAAAGGCTTCCACCAGTTGAAGGCACTAATTAATCTTGTTAATAGCTTCTGTTCATCCATGGGGCAATGAATTCAGTCCTAAATCGAAATGATACATGAGATTCCATTCCGTAAGATTGATAGAAATCAGTCCGGTTCTCTTCCACTTTGCTGATCTCTTCTTCCCAGGGCTCCTCTTCTGCACCCTGCCAGTTGTCAAAATCCAGAATGGTTATTATCTCACCTGTCCTGAGGTTGAAATAACATTTCAATCCCGCCTCCAGATTATCGGCTATCTCAATTATTTGAATTTCAGAAAGATTCATTGCAATTTTAAACCTTGAATCATTCGGAAAATTTCTATTTTAGTGCGGCAAAGAAGTCATTTCCTTTATCATCCACAATAATGAACGCAGGGAAATCCACTACCGTGATTTTCCTTACCGCTTCCATCCCCAACTCCGGGAAGTCGATTACCTCGACGGATTTGATGCTGTTTTTGGCAAGGATTGCCGCCGGTCCGCCGATGGAGCCCAGATAGAAACCGCCAAACTTCTTACAGGCATCCGTGACCTGGTTGGAGCGATTTCCTTTGGCCAGCATAATCAGCGATCCTCCCATCGCCTGAAACTGTTCGACGTAGCTGTCCATCCGGCCGGCAGTGGTAGGGCCAAAACTGCCTGAAGCCATTCCTTTGGGGGTCTTGGCGGGGCCTGCATAGTACACAGGGTATTTTTTGAAATATTCGGGCATCTCTTCACCTCGGTCAAGCATTTCCTTGATACGGGCGTGTGCGATGTCGCGTGCAACCACCAGGGTTCCCCTGAGGCTTAATCTTGTTTTAACGGGATATTTCGAGAGTTCTTCCCTGACCTCTTCCATGGGCCGGTCGAGGTCGATTTCGACGGATGGCTGCATGTGGGGAGCCGATTTGGGCAGGAACCGGGCGGGATTGGTCTCCAGTTGTTCCAGGAAAATGCCATCTTCCGTGATTTTAGCCTTGATATTCCTGTCTGCACTGCAGCTGACGCCGATTCCTACTGGGCAGGAGGCTGCATGGCGAGGCATCCGGATCACCCGAACATCGTGAACGAAATATTTGCCGCCAAACTGCGCACCGATTTCACTTTTCTGGCAGATTTCGGTAATTTTTTCTTCCCACTCCAGATCGCGGAAGGCCTGTCCGCCTTCATTGCCGGAAGTTGGCAGTTGATCATAGTATCCCGTTGAGGCTTTCTTCACCGTAGCCAGGGTAGCTTCTGCTGAAGTTCCGCCGATGACGACGGCCAAATGGTAAGGAGGACAGGCGGAAGTACCCAGTTCCTTGATTTTATCCTTGATGAAGCGTGTGAGTGTTTCCTCATTCAGCAATGACTTGGTCATCTGGTAGAGGTAAGTCTTGTTGGCCGATCCACCGCCTTTGGTGATAAACAGAAACTCATAGGAATTTCCCTCTGCAGCATAGAGATCAATCTGAGCCGGCAGGTTGCTCCCGGTATTCTTCTCGTCGAACATGGTCAAAGGCACCACCTGCGAATAACGAAGGTTGCGATCCCGGTAGGTTTCATAGATTCCTTCAGAAAGTGCTTTCGCATCATCTCCGCCGGTCCAGACGTTTTCGCCCTTCTTTCCGATCACGATGGCCGTTCCGGTGTCCTGGCAGGTAGGCAACTCGCCTTCTGCAGAAACCACCTGGTTGAGGAGCATTGTATGTGCCACGAAAATGTCATTGTCACTGGCTTCGGGGTCTTTCAAAATGCCTGAGAGTTTCTCGAGATGCGCTGCCCGCAGGTAAAAGGAGACATCAGCCAAAGCCTCACGCGCCAGGAGTTCCAGTCCCCCCGGCGCAATTTTCAGGATTTTTCTTCCTTCTACTTCAATGGTCTGAACAAAATCTTTGGTGAGCAGACGGTATTGCGTGGTATCTTTTCCGAGCGGAAAGGGTTTCTGGTAAATGAATTCTGCCATGGCTGTTATTATTTTTTTTGAATGAATCGATGTGACGCAAAGATACAAATTGGCAACGGGAGAAATCGGGAATTGACATCCAAAAATTTCATTTCTGCTTTTCTTTCTTTGCGCGGTTTGCTTGAAAAAAAGGTCGCTCAAAGCGCGCGAAGCAATTATTGCAGTTGATCTGATTCAAGGGTGAAAATTCCTTGATCACCCCGCAAGGCCACTTCGATCATCTTTTTCGCCACCATGTCGACGTGGATGGACTTGTATTTGGCAGGGATGGCAAAGTCGAAAGCGTTCATCATCCATCCTGCGAATTTTTCCCCGGCCCTTTTGTCCGTGCGCGGTCCCAGCAGAAGGGAAGGCCTGAAGATGGCCAGTGTGGTGAAGTTGATTGCTTTGAGGTTTTCCTCCATCAATCCTTTGATGCGGTTGTAAAAAATTCTGGATGAACTATTCGCTCCCATTGAACTGACGACGAAGAATCCCTGTGCACCAAGCGATCTGGCTTTTTTCGCATAGGAAATTACATAATCCTGATCCACCCTGATAAATGCGGCCTGGCTGCCGGCTTTGGCTATGGTGGTGCCCAGCGTGCAGAAAGCATCGTCTAGCTTGAAATCAAGGCTGAACGTTTCGATTTGGTCAAAATCAACTACATGCTGAGCCAGTTTTGGATGAGCCCATTCAATTTTCTTTCTTACCAGGATATGAACCATGGCATATTGATCATTTGTTGCAAGCATTTTGACCAGTGACATTCCCACGAGTCCGGAGGCACCGGCAACAAGGGCAGTTTTCATGGTAATTTAATTTAATTCGATGATTTGATAATTCGATAATTCGACGATTTGATGATGAGAGGATTAATAGAATTTCTTCTTCGACCCGTTTCTTTTTTTACGGTTTTCAACCTCATTTTTCATCCACTAAAACAGATAATTCAGCCCAATGTAGATTCCCTTGTCGCCGTCCTGTTTGTCCATTACGGTTCCGTAATCAACTGAGATCACGAAATTCTGGTTCATGGCCAAACGAATGCCTGCGCCAAAAGTGCCATGCATTTTTTCTGCGCCGGGATTGAAATAGTCGGCGGTGTTTTCATGCAACAACTGTGTGTTAGGTAGCGCTATTTTTTTCGTTACCCTTCCCATGTCAACAAAGGTGTTCAGTCCCCAGTAGAATTTCTGGTTGATAAAATTCATCCTGGCAAATTTCCACCTCAATTCGAAATTGCCATAGACAATCCCGTCTCCGACGACCCTGTCTCTCCTGGCTCCGCGTAAATACCTCGAGCCTCCGAGTCCATAACTGGCATATCCTGTCAGCACGGTTGTTACTATCTGTGGCTCCATGTAAAATGGGACGTGACCGCTTAGGGTTTGCTGCCATCCAAGCCTGTAGGCAAATGAAAGGTCGTTTTTGATCAGTGTGAAATATTGCCTGTGCACGATGGAAATCCGGGTAAAACCGGATTCAGCCCCCAGGAATTTGGGCGCACCGGAAATGACGGCTTCCGACCATACTCCCTTCATCGGATTAACCTTTATGTCGCGGGTATCGTAAGTGATACCTGCCTTGAGTTCAGGAATGAATCCACCGTTGGCTTCTTCTTTGGAGATAATGTTCCAGTCGATGTATTTTTCGTAAAGACCGGGCTGTTGCTGCACCGAAGGAAGTTTATCGGCATCACTTTTGTTCTGGTTCAGCTTGTCAATATTGACGGATGAAATATTGAAATTGAGCAGATTAAATCCTGCCACCCATTTGAAACGAGAATTACCGATCTTGTGCTGCAGATCTACCTTAAACCGGAACATATTTTGCTGGAATTTGTAAAACATGCGGGTTTTGTACTCGTCTGAGCCTTTATCTTCCCATGTTTTTTTCAATACTGCATCAGATCCGTTGAAACCATAGAAATCATTGGCCAGATCAGGCAGATACGACAGATCGAGGAAGCAATCAAAATTTTTAATAAGCTGGTCCGAATTGTAATAAAACCGGTATATTCCGCTTCCTTTCGTGAAACGTGAAATCTCAAAATAGAGTGATTGGTTGTAGGATGGAAAGCGTTTGCCGTCCCCATAGTTGTAAAAATTGGCCAGCGCACCGTATTGCAAACCCAGATCAGTATCGTAAGAGACCACCGGAAGCCCACCAACATTCCAACCGGTTTTGATCGAGTCTGATTTTGCTTTGGCAGCTTTGTCTGCCGAAAATGTATTTATGTGGCAGATAATGAGGAGCATTACAACTAATAATAGGCTTTTCGGTCTCATGATTTGATGGAATTTGTCTTTTATTAATTTACGAATATCAGATTATTTTTTCAATTATCTTCAACCCTGCTAAGTAGATTGCGTATAAGAAGAATATTTTTGTACCGGAGAATTTCCTTTGGGTTTTTGTTTGCATCTTGAGTCCTTTATTGAAAAATCAGGTCATGCCGTGGTCTTATTTTATTTTCGTTGACCACAAAAGCTGCTAAGGAAAACAAGTGATCATTTAAGAGACAGTTCAATTTAAAGCGTAAAATATGAAACATATCGGAGCCCATGTCAGTGCCGGTGGAGGAGTTGAGAATGCACCGCTTAATGCAAGGGAAATCGGGGCGAATGCATTTGCCCTGTTTACCAAAAACCAGCGACAGTGGAATTCACCTCCCCTGACTGCCAAAAGTATTGCTGCATTCAAGGAGAATTGCGAAAAATTTGGTTTTTTGCCTGAAATGATCCTGCCGCACGACAGTTACCTGATCAATCTGGGTCATCCGGAAGAGGAGCCATTGACGAAATCCAGAGAGGCATTTCTCGATGAGATGCAGCGATGTGAGCAGCTGGGATTAAAACTGCTGAATTTTCATCCGGGCAGTCACCTTCAGAAGGTGGATGTCTCAAAGTGTCTGACAACCATCGCCGAATCGATCAATTATGTACTCGAGCGAACAAAGGGTGTGACCGCAGTCATTGAGAATACGGCAGGACAGGGTTCCAATCTGGGATATATCTTCGAACAAGTTGCGGAAATCATTTCCCGGGTGGAGGATCAGTCGCGGGTGGGTGTCTGCATCGATACCTGCCATACTTTTACGGCAGGCTACGACCTACGGGTAAAAGAGGAGTACGATCGTACCTGGAACAAGTTCGGTGAGGTGATCGGATTCAAATACCTGAGCGGAATTCATTTGAATGACTCGAAGAAAGAGTTGGGCTCGAGGGTCGACCGTCACGACAATGTAGGGAAAGGCCTGATCGGAATCGAACTCTTTAAAATGATCATGCAGGACGATCGGTTCAACCAGATACCCATCATCCTGGAAACACCCGACGAAACATTATGGGCTGACGAGATTAAGCTGTTGCGGAGCTTTGAATAGTGAATAGGAGAGGGTGAGAAATGAGATTTGTTGCAATCAATCTTCGCTCTTTCCCACCCACTCCTAAATATATATCCTCTGAATTTATTCCGTAATTCCCTTCCACTTGTCCGTTCTGAACGGATCTGCAGGCAAGCCTTTGCTGTTGTAGAGGTTCACGTCATCGGGATTATTGGCCCAGCCGTAACGCACGGCCACTGGGGCTGTAACCTCCGGAGAATTGATTAAAATCGTATTGGTACTTGAGATGGTTGCTTTGGCCCAGTGAAATTGATGATCTTTTCCGGCCACCGTAAACCCTTTCACGTAACCATATTTGTCTTTGGCGACCAATCCCAGAACGACGTGGTCAAAAGTGATTTCAATCGTATTTCCCGAAATTTTCATTTCCTTGTAAACGGGACCTAGATTTTCGATGGGCTGACGGTAAGCTACCGCGATTGCGGAGAGGGCCAGTCTGTTGCCTACAGTTAGCTTGTCTTTCGGATGAATATCCAAAGCATCACCCACGTCGATGGCGGAGGCCATTCCTGTTTTCGGAAGCGCGAGTGCCATGGATTGGGCCTCACGTAATTCTGCCCATGTACTTTCAACCGGCAGGCTGTCGGCCTTCATGAAATTGGCCAGCTGGACGAAAAGGAAAGGAAAATCACCCTGATCCCAATGTGTCCTCCAGTCTTTGATCATGTCGGTAAAGACTTTGCGGTACTGGAAAGCCCTTCCTGCATTTCCTTCGCCCTGGTACCAGATGGCTCCCTTGATCGCGTAAGGTACGAGTGGAGCAATCATTCCGTTGTACAAGAGGGTAGGATAGGAGTTGGGTCCAAGGGTCGTATTGACCTTTAGTACCCCGATTTTGTATTTCCAGTCACCGGCGAGTGGTATGCTTTTTTGTGCTGCGACAATCTTCATGTCTTTCGCATCGCCGTAAATACCTCCGTTTCCTCCAATATCTTCCACCCTAACGGTGACATTGTTCTTCCCGGCTTTCAGCACACCTTCGGGAATGGTATAGCTTCGTCTCGATTCTGCCTTTTGCTCTGTGCCACCAACTTTGACCCCGTTGACATAGCAGACGTCAGAGTCATTGATTTTAGACAACTCAAGGGTACTTGCCTTGCCGGAATCTGCCGCATCGATTTCCACGGTTTTTCTGAACCAGATAATTCCGTCTACACCCTGTAATCCATTGTTCTCGATGTATCCCGGCAACTGCATGGTTTTCCATTTTTGATCGTCCATGCCCGGATCGGCCCAGATCGGCTGGTTGTCTTTGGTTCCCTGGTCGGTGGTTGCAAATTCACCCAAACGATCGCGAAGCTCTTTCTCCACACTTTTGCCATATTCATTGAGATCGATCTTCTTAAGATTCTCCAGCATGGGTGCAAAGTCAGAATTCTTGGCGATGGCATCCGGACTGGTCCAGGTTTCCGCCACTGTGCCACCCCAGGAGGTATTGATCAGGCCGATCGGAACTTTCAGCTTCTGGTACAACGCCCGTCCGAAGAAATAGGCTACCGCAGAAAATTTGGGTGTGGATATTGGAGAGCACTCCCACCATTCTCCCTCTTCCAGATTGTCCTGTGGTGTTTGGGCGATCCTTTTTTTGACCGTGAAAAGACGTATCTCCGGATAGTTGGAGGCAGCAATCTCTGCCTGACCGTTGTTGGCAGATGAGAGGTTAAATTCCATATTGGATTGTCCTGAACAAACCCAAACTTCGCCAATCAGAATATTCTCAATGGTGCGCTGGTTCTTGCCCTTGATAAGCATTTTATAGGGACCGCCATAGTTCATCGGTTGCAAGGTCACCTTCCATTTTCCATCCTTGTCTGTTTTGGTGGTGACAGTTTTTTCGTTGAAGGTAACACTGACCTTTTCACCCGGAGAGGCCCATCCCCAAACCGGGATAGGTATGCCCTGCTGCAGGATCATGTTGCAATTAAAGAATGGCGGAAGTGTAACCTGCGCATTCGCAAGTGCACCCCACAGTAGCAAAAATATCAGGGTGAGGAGGCTTTGAATGGATGTTTTCATTTTTAGTTGAGTTGTTTTTAGTCGTTTGTAAGGCTTGTAATGGTTGAATTATATGATTTTCTGCAACAGGCACAACTTTGCACCCTGTTCTGATCGAATTTTTAGCATTCAGCTTTTCCCTTTGTCAAATCGTCGAATTGTCGTCTATTTAGATAGTATATTTTTTATCATTATTCCAATTGACAGGATAAAAGCAATGATAAAATGCTTACTCAATAAATAGATCTCCGGTCATAAATGTTTTGGCTTTGCCTGAAATCAGAACCCGGTCCCCTGAAAGCTGGCAATGCAGGAATCCTCCTCTCTTCGACAATTGAATCGCATCGAACGAAAGCTGGTTTAGCCTGTGAGCCCAGAAAGGAGTAAGGCTGGTATGTGCGGAACCTGTCACCGGATCTTCATTGACACCAACTGCCGGGGCGAAAAAGCGGGAAACAAAATCGCAATCGTATCCGGCTGCCGTGACAATAACACCCCGGGCCTGAACACTTTTCAAGGCCGAGAAATCCGGATTAATTTCCTCAATATCTTCCTGCGATCCATAAAAAAGCAGATAATCTTTTTTGCCTTTCCATATTTCAAGGGGTTTTTTGCCGATTGAACTGATAAGTCCGACGGGAGGAAGGGAGGGTTCAAGGTGATCAGCAGGGAAATTGAGTTCCAGCAGGTCATCTTTTTTTGTGACCATCAGCTGTCCACTGTATCTCGACTGAAAAATTATTTGATCCGACGGAAAGTCGAGGTGGTGCAGAAGAACATGTGCCGATGCCAGTGTTGCATGACCACATAATTCAACTTCTGTGACTGGAGTGAACCACCTGATTTCGAAAATATCCTTGTTTCTTACCAGGAAAGCTGTTTCCGAAAGGTTATTCTCTGATGCGATGTTTTGAAGCAGTTCGTCATCCGGCCAAAAATCCAGGGGACAAACTGCCGCCGGATTTCCCGAAAAAATCTTGTCGGAAAATGCATCAATCTGGTAAATTGGAATTCTCATCGAAACGAAAATAGCCATAATATTTAAAATATCTAAG
>JBAXUL010000135.1:0-9554 GCA_037129695.1 Prolixibacteraceae bacterium | reverse complement strand
GGACGAGGGGAAAAGTTGAGAGTTGAGAACTGAGAGTTGAGAACTGAGAGTTGAAAATTGAAAGTTGATTCCGGTCCCTGCGTGGAGCAGAAGGAGATATAGGAGAGGTTGAGAATATGAGAGGCGGGAAAAATATTGAAAAGGCATGTGATTGTCTCAGGCAGATTTGCATAACCTATCAGTAGAGACGCGGCATGCTGCGTCCCTTTTCTTATTTTGATCAATCATGCCTTTGAATTTTATGTCCATCATGAAACAGGCAGCCCCAAATTTACCGGTGACTGCCTGTTTCAATCAATATCTTTAATAATATTATTTCACCTCTCGGGCTTTAACAATTCTTCAACCCCTCAATGGTCCCGATAGGATCAGCCGCACTGAAAACATAGTTTCCGGCCACGAGTACATCGGCACCAGTCATGAAGAGTTGCCTTCCGGTTTCCAGATTGACACCTCCGTCTACTTCAATTAATGTTTCAGGAGAGAGGGTATTAACCATTTGCCTCAGGGTAGCCAGCCTCTTGTAACTGGCCTGGATGAATTTCTGTCCGCCAAAGCCCGGATTGACAGTCATAAGCAGAATCAGATCCAGGTCATGCATAATGTCTATCAGCATTTGCACGGGTGTATGCGGATTGATGGCAACTCCGGCTTTCATCCCCAATTCACGAATGGCACCTATTGTTCGATGCAGATGCGGGCAGGTTTCGTAGTGAACCGTTAGGATATCGGCACCTGCTGCCTTAAATCGTTCAAGGTAGCGGTCGGGATCAGAGATCATCAGGTGAACATCGAGTGGTTTTTCAGCCACTTTTTTAATTTGTTCGATCACAGGAAGTCCAAAGGAGATATTGGGGACAAAATGTCCATCCATCACATCACAATGGATCCAGTCGGCCGAACTCCGGTTAACCATTTGGATATCATCTCCGAGCCGGGTAAAGTCGGCGGCTAAAAGTGAGGGTGCAATCAATCGCTTCACAACAAGGTATTTTTGTTTGAAACAAATATACCCTTTTTGATTCAAATCTTAACCCAGGAAAGGTTTTAATATTGTTAGAAATGGGTGTGTTCTTAATTTTCTGATGCTACTGTCCCTGATTTGTCTGACTCGTTCGCGGGTCAGGCCAAATCTGATTCCAATATCATCAAGTGCTAATGCAGAGGTACCGTTCAAGCCGTAACAGGAGGAAAGGATGGCTGCTTCACGGCCATCCAGTTTGCACAACAGTCGTTCAATCTCAATTTTAAGGGATGTTTCTAACAAGTCATTGTCGGGACTGGGTGTTAATACATTGGCATATAAATCATATTGACTGTTTTCATTTTCTTCATCATCAAAAAGCGGGGCATCAAGGGAGAAGTGAAATCCCAAAGTCTGCAGTGAATAATCAACGACCATACTTTTCATTTTCAAAATTTCTGCAATCTCTACGGATGTTGGTTCTCTTTGTAATTCTTGCTCGAGTCGGGTAGAAGTGCGTAATATTCTATTGATGATATCAACTTTATTTTGTGGCAATTTAACCAGTCTTGCCTGTTCTGCGAGCGACTGAAGGATGGATTGCCTGATCCACCATACAGCATATGAAATAAATTTAAATCCTTTGGTGGCATCAAACCGTTTCGCGGCTTTGATCAGACCAAAATTCCCTTCGTTAATTAGATCTGTGAGCGGTAGTCCCTGATTCTGAAATTGCTTGGCCACTGAAATCACAAATCTCAGGTTGGATTTGATCAGAATATCCAAGGCAAGATGATTTCCGGTTTTAATCTGTTGTGACAGAAAGATTTCTTCGTCACAGGTGAGTAATTTGATCTTTCCTACTTCAAGGAGATACTTGTCCAGGGATGTTTCTTCTCTGGTGGTAATCTGTTTGTTAATCCTGAGCTGTCTCATAAGTTGACTTTTGAACCGCTCCGGCAATAAAAGAAGAAGCACCTTTTTACTTTCGTAAAACTGACAATAATGACAATTGAGATTATAACAATATTACATTAAAAAAAGGAGTAAAAGAAATAAAAATGCTCAAATACGCGTAAAATATTCAATAATATTCACTTTTTGTTCCGACAGAAAAGCAGTTTAATATATTTAGTTAACCAAAACAAATTATTATTTTGAATGAACTGGCGTGGCGATATTATTTATGTTCAAGATTTTTTTTCTGTTTGGTGAGAAATTATCAACATGAAGAGGAATTAGGCTAAAAATTTTCAATATTTCCTATTTGGATTTCATAATATTCCAATTTTTATCCATATCGTCTGTTTTATTTTGGATTTCAGACTGCAGTTTTCTGTATATTTTCCTTTCTTGTATTAAAAAATCGATAAAACAGACACATTGTTTGCTAATTAAAATCTTATAGCTACATTTGCTCAGGATTTCGATCGGAAATCCTACACAATATCTTCAAAACATCCCATTATTCTTCCTGAGTTATTTATTTATAGAATAGAAATTTTAAACACTTTGTTGCTCCAAGCAGCATCTGTTTTGAACACAAATCAACAAAAATCATGTACGACATCCTGGAACTGAGCAAGAAACTCTTGCCGGAATTGCGCGAAATTGGTAAAGAATTAAATATCAAGCGCATAGAATCATTTAAGAAACAAGATCTTATTTACATTATCCTTGATACGCAGGCGATCAGAGATTCTGTCATTAAACCGCCTGAAAAAAAGGCCCCGCAAGCTGAAAAGGCTGCACCCAAAATTCCGAAAGTAAAGGTTGAGATTAAACCACCTACGGAGAAAAAGGTGATCAAAATCGTCAAGAAGATCGCAGAACCACAAAACGGTGATTCCTTTCCTGTCAACGGACAGGAAATGACAGAAGATGCTCCTGTCTTTGAAAACAGTTTGTTTCCTGACCAGACAACTGAGAACTTTTCTGAGAATTCGGAGGAAGTTAAGCCATTTCATGCCAAAGGGGACAAGGCTCATAAAGACCATGCCAGTCAGAAAGAGCGCAGACCCAGGGTTCTCAGAAGTGAATCAGCCATTCTTTCAGTCAGTGCAGTAGCTCCCGTTTCAGAGGATTCGGAACAAACAACAGATTCGGCAGCCGAGAAAACTGAAGGTGAAAGTGCTGAAACACGGACCGAGGAGAAAAGGGCTCCAATTATCAAAAACTTCCAGAAAAAGGAATTCTCTCAGAATCAGCAAAATCAGTCATTCGCACCAAAGAGCCAGAATGGACAGCAGTCTGGTCAGCCCAAGCAGGTCGAGCCGAAAGAGACTGAGAAATCTTACGATTTTGAAGGTGTGATCAACCAGACGGGTGTACTTGAGATCATGCAGGAGGGATATGGATTCCTTCGTTCTTCAGACTACAACTATCTTACATCACCCGATGATATTTATGTATCTCAGTCTCAAATCAAACTATTCGGTTTGAAGACCGGAGATACGGTTCATGGAATTATCCGTCCTCCCAAAGAAGGTGAAAAATATTTCCCTTTGGTGAAGGTGGTAGAGATCAATGGACGCAGTCCGGAGTACATTCGCGACAGGGTTCCATTTGAACACCTCACACCGCTCTTCCCGGATGAAAAGTTTAACCTTGCCGGGAAGTTCAGCAGCATCTCCTCCAGGGTTGTGGACATGTTCGCTCCAATCGGAAAAGGTCAGCGTGGATTGATTGTTGCGCAGCCTAAGACAGGTAAAACAATGTTGCTGAAAGATATTGCCAATGCCATCGCTGCCAACCATCCTGAGGTGTACATGATTATCCTGTTGATTGATGAACGTCCCGAAGAGGTTACAGACATGGCCCGTAGTGTTAATGCCGAGGTTATTTCCTCTACATTCGATGAGCCTGCTGAACGTCACGTGCGTATTGCCAACATGGTACTTGAAAAGGCCAAAAGACTGGTTGAGTGTGGACACGATGTAGTGATCCTGCTCGATTCTATCACCCGCTTGGCACGAGCGTACAATACGGTAGCTCCTGCTTCGGGAAAAGTGCTTTCAGGAGGTGTAGATGCCAATGCGCTTCATAAACCAAAGCGTTTCTTTGGTGCAGCCCGTAATATTGAAGAGGGTGGATCACTGACCATTCTTGCAACTGCCCTGACAGATACCGGTTCCAAAATGGATGATGTCATCTTTGAAGAGTTCAAGGGGACAGGAAATATGGAACTTCAGCTCGACCGTAAATTATCGAACCGTCGTGTATTCCCTTCTGTGGATATTCTGTCTTCAAGTACGCGTCGCGAAGACTTGCTGCTTGAAAAGGCCATGCTCGACAAGATCTGGGTTCTGCGTAATTTCCTCAATGGAATGAATGCAGTAGAAGCCATGGAATTTGTCCGTGATCGTTTGTCAAAAACCAATTCAAATGAAGAGTTTATTATATCTATGAATTCGAATTAGTACTTCGTAGAGTTGGAAGTGCTTTAAGTACTTCAATTTTGAAGAGTGTTTTGCGTTTGATTGTTTCAAACTCAAAACACTCTTTTTTATTTATGTGGTTGATAAATAATTAATTACTGAGAACTGAATGATTATTATCCCTTTATTAAAACATGGATAAAAAAAGGATTTCAGAAATGCATTCAATCAATTTTCTCCAAATTCAAGGTGCTATTTTTAATAGGTATAAATAGCAGTCATCTTTCATAATTGTTACTTAGAGATTACATAATCTGCCGCATTCTGTTTATTTTTGTTGTCTATTTAATCTCTAAGTGGAACATTTTTTCGAAACGCATAAACTTTTGGTAAGTGCCAGCGATACTACAATCGTGAGGGGACTCAACCGTGAGATTGACTGGAGCGAACGCATCGTTGGGATCAAGGGATTCAGGGGGGTAGGGAAGACGACCTTCCTGCTCAATCATATCCGTGAAAAATTCGGTGATTCGCGCGACTGCCTATATGTGAACCTGAATGATTTCTATTTTTCAAGAAGAAGAATCTTCTCATTCGCAGATGAATTTTACAAAAGAGGGGGCAAAGTTCTGGTGTTGGATCAGATCCATAAATACCCTGACTGGTCGAATGAATTGCGCCAGTGTTACGAAGAACTTCCCGGTCTGCAGATGATATTCAGCAGTTCCCCGGTATCAAGGATTTTTGAGGGGAATGATGACCTGAAAGACATTGCCAAAATCTACCATCTTGAAGGGTTGTCTTTCCGCGAATTTTTGAATTACAGGTCAGGCAGCAATTTTGAAAAACTCACATTGGAAGATATCCTGGAAAGGCACAAGGAGATTGTTCCTGATATTATCCGGACAGTCAGGCCTCTTGCCTATTTCCCGGAATACCTGAAGAGCGGTTATTATCCTTATTTCATCAAGAATCCTGAATTCTACAGCGAGAGCCTGCTCAGGCATATCAATCTGGCATTGGAGATTGATGTGACCTATCTGAATCAGATCGACCTGAAATATTTGCCGAAACTGCGAAAGTTGTTGCAGTTAATCGGGGCACAGGTTCCTTTTTCTCCCAACGTCAGCAAAATAAGCGCAGACATCGAAACATCCAGGGCAACGGTTCTCAATTACCTCCGTTATCTGAAAAATGCCAGGCTGATCGATCTTCTTTTTGAAAACGGGAACAATGGTCAACTGCAGAAACCGGAAGTGGTTTATCTTCAGAATACCAACCTATTGCATATTATTGCGCCGGATAATATCAACAACAAAAATCTGCGTTCCACCTTTTTCTACAATCAAGTGGGCCAACAATACACTGTAAAATCTGCAAAATTGCTCGATTTTAGGGTGGAGAACCGGTATGAATTTGTAATTGGAGGCAAGTATACCCAAACGCTTGGGGAAAATTGTTTTGCTGCAGCAGATATGATTGAAACAGGAGAAGGAAATACGATTCCATTGTGGTTGTTTGGATTCCTGTATTAAAAAGTCAGGAAAGAGAGAATCGGAGAAAGAATGAATAAAAGTGAGGCAAGAAGAGATTGAGCGATTGACAAGAGGAAATTTCGGACACATATAAAATTGATTAATAGATATTTAATTCACAAATGCAAAGAAAATGACAAAAGAGAAAAAGTTTATCACCTGTGACGGTAATTATGCGGCTTCTTACATCAGCTATATGTTTAGCGAGGTGGCCTGTATTTATCCAATTACACCATCTTCCACGATGGCAGAGGTCGTGGATGAGTGGTCGGCCAATGGCCGTAAGAATATTTTTGGTCAGAAGATGCGCATCACCGAGATGCAGAGTGAAGGCGGTGCCGCAGGTGCTGTTCACGGTTCGCTGCAATCGGGTGCTTTGACTACCACCTATACTGCTTCTCAGGGACTTCTGCTGATGATCCCAAACATGTATAAAATTGCAGGTGAGTTGTTGCCTACTGTTTTCCACGTTAGTGCACGCGCCCTTGCCGGACATGCGCTTTCTATCTTTGGCGACCATAGTGACGTGTATGCATGCCGCCAGACCGGTTTCGCCATGCTGGCTTCCGGATCTGTTCAGGAAACCATGGACCTGAGTGGTGTTGCACATCTTGCCACGCTCAAAACACGTGTGCCATTCCTTAATTTCTTTGATGGTTTCCGTACTTCTCATGAGATTCAAAAGATTGAGGCAATTAATCAGGATCAAATTGCTGCCTTGATTGATCAGGATTCCCTCCAGGATTTCCGCGACCGTGCACTGAATCCAGAGCATCCTTTTACACGTGGTACAGCCCAGAATCCTGATATTTTCTTCCAGGCGAAAGAGGCTTGTAACCCTTTTTATGATGCAGTTCCCGATGTTGTGGAGTCTTATATGCAGGAGATCAACAAAATGACCGGCAGGGAATACCATCCATTTACCTATTATGGAGCAAAGGATGCTGAAAATATCGTTGTAGCGATGGGTTCAGTAACGGAAACCATCCGCGAAGTCATTGATTACCTGAATGCACAGGGTAATAAATATGGTCTGGTAAGTGTACATCTTTATCGCCCTTTTGCCACCAAATATTTCTTCAATGTAGTACCATCTACCGTGAAGAAAATCACTGTTCTTGACCGGACCAAAGAACCCGGTGCCAATGGAGATCCACTTTATCTTGACATCCGTGATGCATTCTACGGCAAAAAAGATTGCCCGATCATCGTTGGTGGTCGTTATGGATTGGGGTCCAAAGATGTGACTCCATCTCAGATCATTGCCGTTTACAAGAATATGGAGATGAAGGAGCCAAAAGGCAAATTCACCATTGGTATTGTCGATGACGTGACCTTCACTTCACTGCCACTGCTTCCTGAGATTAAAGTCTCAGCCGATGATATCTACGAAGCCAAATTCTACGGACTGGGTTCAGATGGAACGGTGGGTGCCAACAAAAACTCCATCAAAATCATTGGTTCTGCCACCGATAAATATTGCCAGGCGTATTTTGCCTATGACTCCAAAAAGTCGGGTGGATTTACTGCTTCGCATCTTCGTTTCGGCGACAGTCCGATCCGTTCCACCTATTTGATCACTACTCCCGACTTCGTGGCTTGCCACGTTCAGGCCTATATCAATCTCTATGATGTATTGAAAGGATTGAAAAAGGGGGGATCTTTCCTGTTGAATACCATTTGGGAAGAGGAAGAAGTTAAAAAACGTCTTCCTATTACCATGAAGAAGTTTCTTGCGGAGAACGAGATCAAATTTTACACCATTAACGGAACAAAACTGGCTGTAGACCTTGGTTTGGGAAATCGTACCAATACCATCATGCAGGCTGCCTTCTTTAAAATTACCAATGTCATTCCTTTCGACCTTGCGGTTGAACAGATGAAAAAGGCCATCGTGAAATCATACGGCATGAAAGGGGAGCAGATTGTCAACATGAACTTCTCTGCTGTTGATGCAGGTGGAAATAATGTCGTCAAGGTAGAAGTTCCGAAAGAGTGGGCTCAATTGACCATTGAGGCTGAGGTTGACGATATGGATCGTCCCGATTTTATCCGCAGGGCAGTGGATGTGATCAATGCCCAGAAGGGTGATGATCTTCCGGTATCCATTTTCAAAGGAAGAGAAGACGGAACATTTCCTGCAGGAACAACGGCTTTCGAAAAGCGGGGTATTGCAGTTGACGTGCCTGAATGGGTTGAAGACAACTGTATCCAGTGTAACCAGTGTTCTTATGTCTGCCCTCACGCTGCCATTCGTCCATTTTTGATCAGTGAAGAGGAGATGGCCAAATTACCTGAAGGAACCAACGGGATAAAAGCCAACGGTAAACAATATGCCGGACTTCAGTTCCGCATCCAGGTTTCTCCTTACGATTGTACAGGTTGCGGCAACTGTGCCGACGTTTGTCCGTCGAAAGAAAAGGCGCTGATCATGAAGCCACTGGAGTCACAACAGGCTCAGGTAGCTCGCTGGAACGCTATTGACAAACATGTCACCTACAAAGATAAACTGGCTGACAAGGACAAGAACATCAAAAATTCACAGTTTGCGCAACCACTCTTCGAGTTCTCGGGAGCGTGTGCAGGTTGCGGAGAAACGCCTTACATCAAGCTGATTACCCAGCTTTTTGGAGAGCGGATGATGGTGGCCAACGCGACAGGATGTTCTTCCATTTACGGAGGTTCTGCGCCTGCCACTTCTTATACAAGCAATAAGGAGAGTGGCCACGGACCAGCCTGGGCAAATTCACTCTTCGAAGACAATGCAGAATATGGATTTGGTATGGCCGAAGGAGTTGCCTTCAGCCGCGACCGCATCGCAGATATCATGAAATCTGCCATGGAAGCAGGTGTGTCTGCCACTGAAACAGAAGCCTTCAACGAATGGATCGAAAACAGGGAAGATGCCGCAGGTTCTGAAGCCGCTACCGCGAAAGTGTTGGCAGCTGTGACAGGCAAAAACGAAAAATACGCGATGGAGCTTGTCTCACTGAAGCAATACATGATCAAAAAATCGGTCTGGATCTTCGGAGGAGACGGTTGGGCCTATGACATCGGTTATGGTGGATTGGACCACGTGCTTGCAGCAGGTGAAAATGTCAACATTCTCGTACTGGATACGGAAGTTTATTCCAATACCGGCGGACAAGCGTCCAAATCTACACCGATCGGTGCCGTGGCGAAATTTGCCGCCGCCGGCAAGCGCATCCGCAAGAAAGACCTTGGTGTCATCGCCATGAGCTATGGCTACGTTTATGTGGCTCAGGTGGCCATGGGTGCGAACCAGGCACAATACCTGAAGACCATCCGTGAGGCAGAAGCCTACCCGGGTCCTTCATTGATTATTGCTTACTCTCCTTGTATCGCCCACGGTTTGCGTTCGATGGGACTTACCCAGGAAGAGGAAAAAATGGCTGTCGAATGTGGCTATTGGCACCTCTACCGCTACAACCCACAGATGGAGGACGAAGGCAAGAACCCATTCCAGCTCGATTCTAAAGAGCCTGACTGGAGCAAGTTCCAGGCCTATCTCAATGGGGAAGTACGTTACACCGCTCTGAAGAAATCATTTCCGAAGGAGGCCGACGAGCTTTTCAAAGCTGCCGAGGACAATGCAAAATGGAGATACCGCTCCTATTTGCGTATGAACCACTCAGACTGGAATGTGGTTGCTGAGGC
>JBAXUL010000134.1:0-9823 GCA_037129695.1 Prolixibacteraceae bacterium | reverse complement strand
GCCAGGCAGAAATAATGGGATTTTTCTGTTTGACAGTTGAATTGCGCCTCTTTCTCGCCCTCGTTTGAGCGCAGCGGTAACGAGGGGGAGAAAGGGAACTTTGCGCGACCTGTTTTACCGGGATTTTAGCGAATCAACCAACTCCTTGATGGTTTGTATGGCCAGAGGAATTGCGACTTGCACCTCGGGCGTCAGTTCCATGCCCATATCCTGGAAATCCTTGATCGAAATCGCCACAAGGTGTATTGAAGGCATTTTTTCCATCAGGAAGGAGGCATCGAGCAAATCCTTCAGTCCAACTTCGTGGGCACTCAGTTGCTTCGGGAAATCTTTGGCATATTTGGGATAAAGTACCCTGACATGTCCCGTTGGATAGTCGTCCAGCGCCGCATCAACGATGATCACGTTGGCATAGGATTGAATAAATCCAAGAAGGTGAAATCCTCCTGTTCCTCCGTCCATCAGATCGGCTCCGGAATACCCTTCACTTTCCAATTTTGCAACAATTTGTATTCCAATGCCTTCGTCGTTCATCAGAATATTTCCTATCCCCAATACAAGGATGTTATTTTGATCGTTCGTCAATTTTTTTGTTTTTTATCAGGAAGTTTTTAAAAATTGTACCTGTTCAAATAATAGGGTCGTGCATTTTTCATTGCGACATTTGCGTGCGTTGCGCGACACTAATTGCACAATTCCCGAAACCCGGGAATTAGAATCTGCAGCATTGTACTGTTCTCCTCACTTAGTTTTCCGCAAGGTAAAAAAAGATGAACGATTTCCGGTTAAAATTCATTGTTTAGAATCCGGAATCGTTCATCTTTCAGGTTGATCATTCACCCAATTATTTCAAATAGGGATCAATTTTTAGGACATTCCTCCGTTTTGGCATCATGCCGTTCCACTACATCTTCCTCGATAAATTTCCATCCGCCGATCATCGAAGAGGTGACTCCCCGGCGTTCGATGTAATCGTGGTAAAAGACAAGGTATACATGAACGATCGCGAAGATGATAAATCCCCACATCAGGATATGGTGCAGATGTCGGACCGTAATGTCGCCTCCTAGCATTGGAACGATCCATGCAAACAATTTTGGAAACGCGGAGTGGCTCATGGCCGAATACATTCCGAAACCGGTAATTACCTGCAACATAAAGATAATGAAGGTGAGAAAATAGATGAAGCTTGCCAGTGCATTGTGCCCGATAGAATCAATTTTCTTGTGGGTCAATTGCAGCACGTCGACCTTAATTACATCCATGATTTCTTTCCACTGACATCGTTTCAGCGGAATAAAATTGGTCCACCGGGCGAATTCGTTTCCGGCAAATCCCCAATAGGTACGAAATACGAAATTGAAGAAAAAGAGGAAGGCGAATACGAAATGGACGAATCTCACGGTTCCGAACCAATAGTTAAAATAGGCTTCTGTGCCATTCATGAATGCAGGTGGATTGCCGATCACAAAACCTGTGATGCACAATGCGATCACGCAGAGCATATTGACCCAGTGGTATATGCGGACAGGCAATTCCCATACATACACTTCACGCATGGGGATGGTTCTGCTTTTCATGGGCTAATAGGTTTTAAGATCGTGAAGGGTGGTTCCGTTTTCATCATATACATGCACGGCGCAAGCCAGACATGGATCAAAGGAGTGGATCGTACGAAGCACCTCCAGCGGCACTTTGGGGTCTTCAACCGGTGTTCCGATCAGGGATTCCTCGAAGGCTGACCTTTTTCCCTCGGCATCACGAGGGGAGGCATTCCAGGTAGTCGGGACAACCAGTTGATAATTCTCGATTTTTTTGTCTTTAATCACGATAAAGTGGGACAAGGCGCCCCGTGGTGCCTCCACCATTCCGATGCCTTTTGCACTTTGCGGCCAGGTGGAAGGATCCCATTTAACGTTATTCTGGGTACGGGAATCGCCATTTTTGATGTTCGCAAGAAGCTGATCGAAGGACTCCAGGGCCCAGTCGCAAACCAGTTTGGTTTCGAGACCTCTGGCGGCAGTGCGGCCGAGTGTGGAAAACAGCGCGGCAACAGGAACATCCAATGCTTTCAGTGCACTTTCAATCACCTCCTTGTAATCGGGGCGACCGGATGCATAACCCACCAGCATTCGGGACAATGGACCAACTTCCATCGGATATCCTTTCCAACGCGGTGTCTTTACCCAACTGTATTTTTGTGAGAAGTCCAGATGTTCGTACGGTGGCTTGGGTCCCGTGTAATTGAGATTCGTTTCGCCTTCCCAGGGATGCAGACCAACTTTATCACCTTTTGAATAGTTGTACCACGAATTGTTAATGTACTCCTGAATTTGCTGCGGATCCTCTGCTTTAACTTCATGAATCTTGCTCAGGTCGCGGTTGAGGATGACTCCTCGCGGCATCTTGAAACTTTCAGGATTGTTGTACCCATTGGTCGGGAAGTCGCCAAACGAGAGGTAATTGGTCAATCCTCCACCAATGGCACCCCAGTCGCTTTTGTAGTAGGAGGCAATTGCCAATAGATCTGGTATGTAAACCTGGTTGACAAAGGCTTTCGCATCTTCAAACAGTTTGCCGACCATGGCCAGGCGTTCTGCATTGACGGCCGTTGCCTCTTCAATGTTGATGGAACACGGAACGCCACCCACAAGGTAATTTGGATGAGGGTTCTTTCCCCCGAAGATGGTATGAACTTTGACAATCTCTTTCTGCCACTCAAGGGCTTCAAGGTAGTGAGCCACGGCAATCAGATTCACCTCAGGCGGAAGTTTATAGGCTTTGTGACCCCAGTATCCATTGGCGAAGATGCCCAGTTGCCCACTTTCTACGAAATTTTTGAACCTTTTCTGAACATCAGTAAAGTAGCCTACAGAGCTTTTTGGCCAGGAGGAGATACTTTGAGCGATTCTTGACGCTTCAGCCGGATTGGCCTTCAGGGCTGAAACCACATCTACCCAATCGAGGGCGTGCAGCACATAGAAATGGACTACGTGGTCCTGGATATAGAGGGCATGAGCCATCAGGTTGCGGATCAGTTCCGCATTGGGAGGAACAGCGATGCCGAGGGCATTTTCCACAGTTCTGACAGAGGTGAGGGAGTGGGTCGAGGTGCAGACTCCGCAAACACGTCCCACGAAGGCCCACGCATCGCGCGGATCGCGGCCCTTCAATATGGTTTCGATGCCACGTACCATGGTTCCGGCACTGAAGGCATCCGTAATTATTCCATTGTTGACTTCTATCTCAACCCGCAAGTGACCTTCGATTCGGGTGATGGGATCTATAACGATTCTTTCAGCCATGACTATTATACTTTAGGGTTTTCAATTGCAGAAGCTTTCTCTGGGGCGTTGGCAAGCTCTTTCTTTTTTAGAATATTGGTAGAAATGGCATGCGCGGCAACTCCAACGGCGGTAGCGACACCAAGTCCAAGTCCAATTTTGTCGGCTGTAGTTTCGATGCCAAATCCCTTGATGTCAGGAAGATGCTGGTAGAATGGACCATTGTCCCAGAAACCGGCTTCGGAACAACCAATGCAAGGATGACCGGATTGTATAGGATAACTGATACCGTCGTTCCATTTGATGATGCCGCATGAGTTATAGGTAACAGGGCCCTTGCATCCCATTTTATAGAGGCAATAGCCTTTCTTGGCGCCTTCATCATCGAAAGATTCCACGAAAAGGCCTGCATCGAAATTGGCACGGCGATAGCAAGTGTCATGCACCCGGCGGGAATAGAAAGCTTTAGGCCGACCGAGTTCATCTAGTTGTGGAATACGGCCAAAAGTCAGCAAATGCACCACAACACCTGCCATGACATCTGCAATAGGAGGACATCCCTGTACGTTGATGATTGGTTTGCCACTGATGACTTTGTGTACAGGTTTCGCCCCTGTTGGATTGGGACTGGCTGCCTGTACGCAGCCCGAAGAAGCGCAATTGCCCCAGGCTACAACTGCCTTGGCATTCTTGGCTGCCTCCTGCAATATCTGAAGTGCACTACGGCCGCCAATGCAGCAGTAGGCCTCATTCTCTGTTGGAATTGAACCTTCAACCATAACTATGTACTCACCGGGATTCTTTGCCATGACAGTCTTGTAGGCCTCCTCAGCCTGAAATCCGGAAGCGGCCATCAGCGTTTCCTGATAATCCAGCGAAATCTTATCCAAAACGATGTTTGCCACAATTGGATGAGATGCCCTGATAAAAGACTCGCTACAGCAGGTGCATTCCTGAAAATGGAACCAGATGACAGGAAGACGCGGTTTCGTCTCTAATGCTTTCACAATTTGGCCAACACCACTGGATTCTAATCCAAGGAAAGCAGCCATTGTTGTGCAAAACTTAAGGAAATCTCGGCGGGAGGATCCATCCTTCCTGACTTCCTCGTAAAATGTGAGGTGCTTGTTTTCCATAAAGAGGTAGATTTTAAATAGTTCACTAATTGTAAATATATATACATATTTAACTTCATCTACAAATCATAATGAGAAAAATAGCTATATATACTCTTTCTAAATAACTGATTATTAAAAGTATAACTAACTTTTATGGAACAATTACAATTTAGGTTAAATTGTAACAATAACAAAATCAATATATTACACTTAATATTTTGATTTTGTTCCGTTGTGATTGGAAGGCCGAGTTAGCAGTTGTCAATCAACAATATGCAGTTTTATTGAATTTTTAGAAGGTGAATTTTAATCGGGTAATTAGCTGGAAACATGTCTAATTTGTCCATTATACTCAGGAATGCAATAATCAAGCTAACATCTTGATCGATATTGAGTTAAATCGATTCGTCTAATTCGGCGAAGGTGGTCAATTCGACCTTTTTCTTCGAATAATCAAAATTGAGGAATAAGTTAAGTAATTAAAAAATAAAATTCCCTGATTTTTTCTTTTCGGGCTTTGCGCGATACAACTATCAGAATTCCAGAAACATGGGAATCAGAATCTATGACATTTAAATATTCTTATAACTTATTCTTATTTCTTTGCCAATCAGAAGTTTATATTTCTATCATTAATAGCTTAAGCCCTGAGAATAATTAAATAGAGCATAGTCCTTCCCTTCCAGGTAGCCGGGTACGTCTTCCTTTTGATTGGTCACTGCCTCGTCGGATACAGGCGTGGAGAATGGCATTTTACCGGTAGGGTTATACTTTCCTAATACGACATCCAGGAGTGCATCCGGAGTCGTCCCAAAAGTTGCCAGAACTGCCTTGATGTTTCCTTTGGTCTTATCGTTGTAAATTTCATTGATCACCCATGGATTGGTATAATTCACAACCAAAATAGTTGGTTTGCCTGCCGAAAGTTGATTCACATAATTGACATCGACCGAGCACTTTGACAAGGAAAGGGAGATGGGCGCTCCGGTGGATCCGAACAGCGAATTTCCTCTGGGTACAATCCATAAAAGCACGAAATCGGCCTCTGCCGGGGTATTCACAAAGGTAACTGGATAATTGGAGTCATTTGTTTTGAACACTGATCCGGGATCTGACAATTTGTCTTTCGGGCCTTTGGAGTAGGTCTCAAAGTAGATTTTGGTTTTGGATGTCAGCGGCAGTGCTTTGTTGCTGTTTTGCAACAGAACAATGGATTTTCGCAAGGCCAGATCAGCTCTCTCTTTAAATTTGGCATTGTTGACAATCTGTTCCGCTGAATCGGCATCGACATAGGGGTTTTCAAACAATCCCATTCTGAATTTTTCGTTCAGGAGACGAACCACAGAGTTGTCAATTGCGTTTATCTCTACCATTCCCTTGTTGATGACTTCCAGCAATACGGCAGGATCTGATTCTCCTGAGAAAATGTTAACTCCGGCTTCAATCGCTTTTTTGTAACGTTCCTGTTTCGTGAGGTTTTCGACACCCCATGGCATACCTGTAAGCGGACCCGTATCTGAATTGATGATCCCCTTGAACCCCATTTTGGTTCTAAGCAAGTCGGTAATGACTCCTTTGTTGAAGGAATAACCAACCTCTTCATAGGGTGTGCCGGAAGGAAGCGAATAATAGGGCATCATGGAGGAGGTGCCGGCTTTGATGGCGGCCTTGAATGGGATCAGGTTGTTCTCAAACATTCCGCCGGGGTAGATTTCCTTTTTACCCCAGTCAAAGTGGGAATCCTGCCCGTCTTCGCCAGAACCACCACCCGGAAAGTGCTTGGTAGTCAGGGCAACAGACCCTTTATTTAAGTTTTTTCCCTGAAAGCCAATGATCACCTCCGTGATCATCTTAGCGACCCATTTGGAATCTTCCCCGAATGTCCCGTTCACCCTCGACCATCTGGGTTCTGTGCAAAGGTCGGCCATGTACATGTACCCTTTTCTTAATCCAACAGCCAACCACTCCTGACGCGCAATATCGGCAAACTCCCTGGTCAATTTCAGATCGTGCATGGCCGATAGCCCCAGTTCTCCGGGCCACGCAGAAAAGACTGCAGCGCCCGCACTGGTTCCAAGAGATTCATTGACAGTGATGTTATTTCGTGGATTGGATGCAATCATCGCAGGAATCCCCAATGGTTGGCTTTCGCACAATGCTTGCAATTTATTGGCCCATTCTGCTGTATTTTTTGCGCTTTCGTTCATCCGGTAGATGAAATGGCGGTTGTTGAACCTGGTTACAAAATTGGTGACACCACCGCCGCCGCTCATATTGGCAAGCACCCCGGCAACACCAGTGGGACCGGTCGATGTCTGGGAAACGCCTCCTCTTCTGCCGGCAGGCGCTTCTGCGAAACCACCTTGACCCCGGCCACCAACTTCATTGAAATCACTGGCCACCAACCCCTCTGCCTGAGCTTTTTGGGCGCCGATCATGGAGACCGTGTTGATCAGCATAAAACCTGCTTTTTGTTCAGCAGACATCTTTGAAAGCAGGTCTGCACTTCTCTCTTCCGGGGATAACCGCCAATCTTCGTAGGGATCCAATTGGCCATTCTTGTTGAGATCCTTGAATTCCAGATTCCCAATTTTCATAATGCTGGCGGTCCGGTGTCCTAAAACCGGTTGCGGAATTTTTTTGCCATACGAATTGGATGCGCATAGTAGGACCAAAAATCCCAAAATCGCTAAATGAGTAGTTGATTTCAATGTCATGAGAGAAGATTTTGATATTTTCATTTTATTAATTAGTTAATCAGGTTGTCCTAATTATCACTTATTCTAAATGGCGAATACTGAAAGAACCCAGTTTCGAAAGGTGGTAACAGCTGTGAGCAAGAAAAAACAAAAAGACAATCAACCTATTTAAAGGTTTATTTCTGTCAGCAACGTCAAATGGTCTGACTCGGTATTTGAAAAGCCCGGCTTTGAAAAAAGAGAGAAATATTGGATCTGTTTTCAATGTAAATCCTGCCTTTAAACCTGACCAATCCGGGCAAAAAGAAGTTGTTTGGGTTGATGTTTATTTGCAATGAAAAGTAGTACAATCAGATGACAAACACAAGGAAGACCGGATGAATTTTATATATGCTTGAAATCGACGAATCGATAGCGGTTCTTGCCGCAAAAATTGGCAAGAAGGTTGATAAATGAAATTTCCTTATCATTTATCAAATATGAACTAGCCTTGGTAAAGTTCAAAATCACAAATAGTCAATAAAGAGGCATCGACTGAAATTTATTTTGGTAATTTTAAGGCGAATTATTGACGATCGTGAAAACAAAAAAGAAAGCCTTCGGGGTATCAACAGTGTACATTGTGATATTTCTATTATTAGAAATATCTATTGTAATTGGAGGATTCCGGCATTACAAAAATTTTGAAAGGGATTTCAATGTAAATGTGGAGAATCAGTTCAGGTTAATCGCTGATTTGAAGGTTCGTGAGATTGAACACTGGCTGTTTGAGAGAAAGAGCGATGCTGCTATATTGTTCGATAATGAGGTATTTGCCGCTTTGGTCAAAAAGCATTTCGAAAATCCGGAAGACACTAAAGTAAAAGGGGAAATTCGGGTATGGATGGAGAAATTGCATGAAAATACTAACAATGAAGCCGTCATGTTGCTGGACCCGCAGCTCGTGAAGAAAATAGTCATTCCTGAATCTGCTGAAGGCCCTGGTACCTTCATCTCACCAGGTAATATTGATTCACTCAGACAAGACAAATTGGTCTTCGAAGATTTTTTCAGGGATGAATTCAAGCAAAAAATATTTTTAAAAATACTTGTTCCTGTTCTTGATGTCCGTCAATTGATTGGCATTATTGAGATAAGAATAGATCCGCAACATTATTTTTATCCGACGCTTCAGAATTGGCCTATGCCCGGCGAAACTTCTGAAGCTATGATTTTTCGGCGCGAAGGCAAGGATGCCGTTTGCGTATCCGAACTGAAATTTCAAAAGGATGCGGCACTGAATTTGAGATTCCCGCTGGAGCAAAAAAGCCAGATCGCTGTTCAGCCGATAATCGGTAAGAGCGGTCCTGCAAAAGGAATCGGTTATCACGGAAAGGCGGTGATCGCCCACGTGGATAAAGTTCCCAATTCGCCATGGTACCTGGTTGCACAGACAGATGAAACTGAAGTTAATCATCCATTGGAAGATAAACTCCTTGAGACAATCAGCTTGTTTTTTAGCCTGTTTTTACTTGCCGGAATTGGAATGGTAATGGTATGGAGATACCAACAGTCGCAATTATCCAAAGAGAGGATCAAATCGGAGAAAGCATTGTTTGAACTTAATCTGGCTATTCAAAATTCCAGAGATGTTGTTTTTCTTACGGATATTCATGGAACCATCACTTATATCAATCCGGAATTCACAAAAACGTATGGCTATCCGGCTGAAGAAGTCGTGGGAAAGGTGACTCCCCGGATTCTGAACAGTGGGATGTATCAAAGAGAAGATTTTCGATCCTTCTGGAATGCATTGCTCAATAAACAGACTGTTCATAAGACCGAATATTTTAACCGCTGCAAGGATGGCCAACTTGTTGAAATTGAAAGTACGGCAAATTCAGTGATTAATCAACAGGGAGATATCATCGGATTTCTGGGGATACAAAGAGACATCACCTTGCGAAAGCGTTCAGAATTGGAACAAAGCGTAATTTACGAGATTATTCATAGCTTGACGATAACGGATAATTTGAGCGATTTACTTAAATTGATCCACCAATCTTTGGGGAAAGTTCTCTACGCAGAAAATATTTTCGTGGCACTACAGGATCAAAAAACCGGACTTTTCAGCTTCCCGTATTGGATCGATCAGTTTGATTCAGCCCCGGAACCTGTCTCCATGCGGAAAAGCATAAGCCATTATGTTTTCCAAACCGGGAAACCTGTGCTATTTTCCCAAGAGTTATTTCAGCAACTGAAGGAACAAAACGAAGTGGAACTGGTAGGTTCGCCTTCACCTTCGTGGATTGGTGTACCCCTGAAGACTGCCGACAAAACGATAGGTATTTTGGTATTACAGCACTATGAGAAGGAGAATATTTATTCAGAACACGACACCCATTTTTTGAATGCCGCCGGAAGCCAAATTGCCATTGCCATTGAACGCAAGCAGGCGGAAGAGGCCCTTCGTAATAGTGAAAACGAGTTGAATGTAGTCCTTCAATCTACAGCCGACGGTATTTTGGCTATAGACGGTGAGGGAAAGGTGATTAAATCGAACAAACGATTTACTGACCTTTTTAGTATTCCGCCATCTTTAATGAATACGGAGGATAGTTACGCATTGGTGGATTATATTCTTGAACAGTTGATCAATCCGGATGAAGTTATTTTGAAAGAGAAGAAACTCTACCATTCAACCGAAAATGATTTGGACATTCTTTATTTTAGGGATGGACGG
>JBAXUL010000133.1:0-9824 GCA_037129695.1 Prolixibacteraceae bacterium | reverse complement strand
ATCCCGTGATCGATGGTCAGAAATTGTACCTCAGACACAATGAGGCATTGATGGTTTATGACCTGAAAAAATAAACCTGCCAACATCAATTTGATCATTTTTCGGAGAAAAATTTTCTCCTTCGACTAGTCTGGAGATTAATTGGCTAATTTTATGCCAACTATACTACCAAAACTATTGTTTTGAAAAAAGCGGATTTTCAAATTGAGACTGAACTTACCGAGGCTCTTCAGAGAGGTTCTGTGACAGCGTTTGAACGTCTGTTTGAAAATTACAGCCAAAAACTATACCGATTTTCCTATTCCTACCTTAAATCCGAAGCTGAGGCAGAAGATATTGTTCAGGAAGTATTTATGAAAATATGGAAAAACCGGAGCTCGCTTAAAACCGAAACCTCCTTCCAATCCTACCTTTTTACGATTGCATTTCACGCAATCCAGAAGAGTTTCAACAAAAAGACAAAGCAACAAAAATTCAGTCTCGATTTATTTGAATTATTGGCTCCTGAAACCTCCACACTTGAGGATCATCTCAATTTTGAAAAACTTCTTTTAAAACTCAATCAAATGATCGAACTGTTGCCATCCAGGCGAAAGGAAATTTTCCTGAAACGTAAAAAAGAGGGTAAATCAATCCAGATGATAGCATCAGAGATGGGAATTTCAGAGAAAACAGTTGAAAATCAAATTACGGAAGCCATGCATTCTTTGCGCAAATCATTCAGTGAGGACAAAATGACCGGAAAAATTTTCACTTTGCTCTTCATGGTATAAATCTGTTACCTGTTTCGAATTTGGCATTATTAGTCAGCCAGATACAACACTATTGCCTACTTTTTTTCTGAATTGTAAAAATGGGAGGGTTGTACTATTACCTATCTGTTTTAGGTATTAATACTTATTGTTTTAGAGACTTGCAATCGATTATTTTGTATCCCAAATAAGAGAAAGAATTTGACATTACACCTTAAATCAGCATCAATTGACCTCCCACACCCTCCCGGTGGATGGGATTAACTTACTGGTGTTGATCAAAAGGCTAAACTGAACTTTTTCTCTCAGGGAGATTCAGTAAGGCAAAAATTTTGAAACTTGAGGCATTAATTCTTTTTCCCTTACGAAACACATTACAAAAAAATTATAATATAGGATAGGGGTTTTAAGTTTACAGGGATATAACATCAAAACCCAAGAATTTCTGAGCTTTTCAGAAATCCATAAAACACATGAAAGAAAAGATTGATTACAGGTTGCTTAAGAATTTTACGGAAGGAAAATACTCCTTTCGTGATTTCAAGCGAATCTCGTCATGGTTCGAAGACAGTTCCATGCGCAATGAACTTGAATCTGCCATTGGCCAGCACTGGAATGAATTCCCGGGTTCCAGGAACGAATCCAAAAAGGATCTGAGTATCATTTACGATCAACTCAGGGAGCAAATACGCAGGGACCAACCTTCACCTGTCAGCCTGAAAAAGCGAATGATGCGTTTGTATAGCCAGATAGCCGCCATTTTATTGCTTCCATTGCTTATTTATACCGCCTTCATACTTTCGGATAAAAACAGGAATGAAGAAACAGCCTGGGCAGAAATCTATGCCCCTCCCGGAACAAGAACCCAGTTTCAACTTCCTGATGGATCAAAAGGTTGGCTGAATAGCGAAACTAAATTGAAATATCCACTGAATTTCAAATACAACAGACAGGTGAATCTGGTTGGTGAGGCCTATTTCGAAGTTTCCAAAAATAAGAATTTACCCTTTACCGTTACAACCAGCAACTTGGATATTAGAGTATTAGGAACCACATTCAGCGTTTCAGCATTATCAGATGAGCCGACTACGGATGTTGTGCTGGAAGAAGGATCCGTGGAGATTTGCAATACAGGTATCGGGTTAAAAACCATACTGAAACCAGACCATAAACTAGTCTTCAACAACCTGAATCATGAATATCAGACGACCAGTCTAAATGCGTTGCAGTACGATGCATGGAAAGATGGAATGCTGATTTTCAGAAATGAATCGTTGGGTGAGGTCTTCAAACGTTTAAGCAGATGGTATAACGTGAAAATAACCATCACTGACGATCAGATCAGTCGGTATAAATACAGGGCGACCTTTAAAAACGAGCCGATTGAAGAGGTTATCAGACTAATTGCCATGACCTTGCCAATTGAATACAAAATTCAGAAACGGGCTTATGACGATCAGGGAGTGTATGCGGTCAAAGAGATCGCAATTATGAAAAAATGAATATAAATCAGGGAAGTGTGCGACCACTCCCCTGAAAAACGTAGTGATAACAGTCAATTCTAGTATTAACCCTACATCGGTGAATTTATGAAAAAAAAATGTGAATGGTGGGCATTGGATAGATATGCCCTAAAAAAAACCTTATTAATTATGAGATGGACAACGCTCTTCTTCTTGCTGGGAATCTTACAGGCCTTGGCCAGTGAGACCTATGCCCAGAAGACCAAACTCGAGTTGAATTTCAGCCAGGCAAAACTCGAGCAGGTGCTAAACGAAATTGAACGCCAGAGTGAGTTCTACTTTCTTTATAACCAGGATCTGATAAACTCTGAGCGGAAAGTTGATATTCACTCCAAAGGCAACAAGATAGACGAAGTGCTTTTGGACCTTTTTGCGGGGACGGGAATTCATTACACCATTTTCGACCGTCAGATCGTGCTGACCAATAATTCTGACCAGACCAATCTTGTGATGCAGATTGCTTCACAACAACAACCTCGGAAAGTAGCGGGGAAAGTGACTGACCAAACCGGAAATTCGCTACCGGGTGTATCTGTCGTAGTAAAGGGAACCACGATTGGAACCATCACCTCAGCCGATGGAACTTATTCCCTCCAGATTCCTATTGATGCCAAATCTCTGGTCTTTATGTTTGTCGGGTTGAAATCGCAGGAAATTCAACTTACAGGCAAGGCAACCATTGATATTGTTATGGCGGAGGAAACTTTCGGGGTGGATGAGGTCGTTGTGGTTGGCTATGGCCAACAGAAGAAAGTAAACATGACCGGTGCGGTTTCACAGGTTAAAATGAATGAAGTATTAGGTGACAGACCTGTCCTCAGTGCGGCAAATGCCTTACAAGGAACCATTCCCGGATTGGTCGTAACAGGAGGCGCCTCTCCCGGAACCAGCAAAACCTTTAATATCCGCGGTACCACCTCCCTGAACGGGGGTACTCCACTGGTGCTGATAGATAACGTCCCAGGTGACCTCGATATGATCAATCCTGAGGATATTGAATCGGTCTCGGTATTGAAGGATGCGGCTTCATCGGCTATCTACGGAGCGCGAGCCGCTTATGGCGTTATTTTAGTCACCACGAAAAAAGGTACTAAAAACGAACGTTTCCAATTGAATTATAATAACAACTTCGGTTTTGAAAACTCTATCAACCGGCCAACACAAGCACCTGCACTGGACTTTTTGAAAAGCTATAAGGATGCAGGATTCTTATCCGGTAATTATTTTGCCGGACAGAATGTCGACAAATGGATACAATACCTGACTGATTATCAAAAAGATCCCAGCCAATTTACTACTACAGGTGATGGCATCTATATCCCAACTGTTAATAACCCAACCAATACCAGGTTTTATTTGAATGAGAAGGATCTCTATGCAGACATGCTTGACAAATACGGGTTCCTACAATCGCATAATGTGGCGATCAGCGGAGGAACATCCAATTTATCATACAGATTATCTCTTGGGTACAACGACGAACAGGGACCGCTCCTAACAAATAAAGACAATTATTCCCGTATAACGACCGATGCCTATATTTCGGCAGATGTAACTAAATGGTTGAATCAATCTGTCGACGTACGTTATGCCAGCAGCGACAAATCTATCCCTTATGACGTTTCAGGCGGTCTATATGGAATGAGACTTTGCATGCTTACTCCGGAAGGAGAAATGGCGGCAAGTAATGGCAAGGTTTTGCCAGTCAACACGCCAAAAAATATGTTATTAAAGTCAGCGGCCGCGGTTACACTCAATAAAAATCCAAGAATTCTTTCCAAAACTACCATCAAACCATTCAAAGGATTGGAAGCCGTACTTGAATACACTTACAACAACCAAACTTCTGATTACAAACAATATAATGCCCCTTACGAGTACACTTCAATTCAGCTGGACGACTCGTTTACTGCCAACAACGTGTCCCAGTACTGGGACACCAAATCTGCTACTGATTACAACGCCATCAATGCCTATGCTACTTACTCACATGATTTTAACAAGAATCACCACCTGAAGGCAATGGCAGGTTACAACCAGGAAAAGAGCAGGTACGAAGAACTCGCCGCGAATCGCAAAAACATGATTAACAATGACTTACCTTCATTTAGTAGTGCAACCGGCGAAACAAAAGTTACTGACACTTATTCTGAATATTCTGTAAGAGGCGGGTTCTACCGATTAAATTACGACTACAAAGGGAAATATCTTTTTGAGGCAAACGGACGTTATGATGGTTCATCCAAGTTCCCAACGACCGGCCGCTTCGGATACTTTCCCTCCTTCTCTCTGGGTTGGAATATTGCCAATGAAAATTTCATGAAGTTTTCAAGTAAATACATTAATGTCTTGAAAATTAGAGGATCATGGGGGCAAATTGGCAACCAGGCTATCAACCCATATGCCTATATGCCTTCCATGGCTTCCTATCTGGCCAACTGGATCCAAACCGGCGCTCAGCCTACCACACTTTACGCACCCGGACTAGTCAGCAGTAACTTTACATGGGAGACTGTTCAGACTCTTGACTTCGGATTAGACTTGAATATGTTCAATTCACGCTTACAAACGACTTTCGACTGGTACCAGCGAGACACCAACAACATGCTCGCTCCGGGTATGGAATTACCAGCCGTTGTAGGAGCTGCTGCTCCACTGCAAAATGTAGCCAATCTTGGTACAACAGGATGGGAAATTAACGCTTCCTGGCATGATAAAATCGGAACTGTAGGTTATAATGTAGGATTTAACTTATATGACTCAAGGTCTCATGTCACCAAGTACGCGAATGTTTCCGGCTTGCTGGGTAGTTATTATGAAGGTCAGGAAATTGGGGAGATCTGGGGTTACGTATCTGACGGATATTACACTGCGGCCGACTTTGCCAGCACTACAACCTGGAAATTAAATACCGGTGTTACTACAGTGCAGGGATACAATGTCAAGCCAGGAGACGTTAAATTCCAAAACCTGAACGACGGCACCAATAGCACCAACCAGATTGATGCCGGTAGCAGTACGCTTAGCGATCCGGGGGACCGCAAAATCATTGGTAATTCTGCTCCAAGATATCAGTTTGGATTCAATGGCGGAGTTACCTGGAAAGGCTTCAGTGTCAATATCTTTTTACAGGGTGTAGGCAAACGCGATTTCTGGACCAGCGACGACCGGAGATGGCCATTTAACTCCAATGAATTCGGCACCATCTTCGCGGATCAGCTGGATTACTGGAAACCTACCGATGCAGCCAATGGAAATTACGCACCTGTCAACCCGAATCCCGAATATTTCCGTATCTACAACCAAATGGAAAATGCAGGATCCAACAGAAGGGTTCAGACCAAATACCTCTTGGATGCCTCCTACGTTCGCCTGAAAAACATCAGCCTTAGTTACAGTATCCCGGCCAAACTGGTTCAGAAAATCGGATTCGCCAGTGCGAAGATTTTCTCAAGCATTGAAAATCCTATTACCTGGACAAAATTACCGAATGGTTATGATCCGGAACGATTGTCATGGGGATACCCTTTCTATCGTACTACTTCCTTTGGTATAAACATTACCCTTTAATGAAAAAAATCAGCACAATGAAAAAATATATTCTAATCCTGATACTGGCAGTTGCTACCCTGATTTCCTGTAATGACAGCTTCCTGGAGAAGCTACCAGTTGAAACATTAACGGAAAGCACAGCTTTCAGCAACTACAACAATTTTCAGACATACGCGTGGTCTTTGTATGGAGTATTTGACAATAGTAATATTCTGAGAAAAATCGGAACCTATGGTGACGGTGGACTAAACGTTAGTGATTATTATGCCGGATATCTTTCCTGGAAAGGTACCAGCCAGTACAATCCATATGCATTCCAGACCATCGCGAATGTAGCATCCGGTAACGGCTGGGACTTCACCTATGTCCGTTCCGTTAACATCATGCTGGCCAACATCGACCAGGCCAATATGACAAATACCGAAAAAGCACACTGGCGTTCAGTCGGTTATTTCTTTCGTGCCTATTATTATGCAGAGTTAATTGCCCGTTTTGGTGACGTTCCCTGGGTAAATAAAGTTTTATCTGACACTGACCCTCTGGCTTACGGCGAGCGTACCCCAAGAAAAGCAGTGGCAGACAGCGTGCTTGCCAATCTCCAATATGCTGAGCAAAACATCAAAGTTGCCGGTGATGGAAAAAACACAATCAACCAAAATGCTGTCAGAGCCCTAATATCCCGCTTTAGTTTATTTGAAGGTACCTGGCGCAAATATTTTGGTCTCGGAGATCATGCCAAGTATCTAACTGAATGTGTAAGAGCCTCTGAATTGTTAATGACAGCTTTCCCGAATGTAAACAATGATTTCGGTGCCATGTTCACGAGCCCGGATCTCGGTGTCATCCCCGGTGTCATTTTGTACAAGGAATATGCCGCCAATGTCATCATGAACCAGTATTCACACTATGAACGCACTTCCTCAGGAATCTCAGAGTTACCCCAAAGTACGGTCGATTTGTATCTCTGTCAGGATGGAAAGCCCATCACCGGAAGTTCTCAGTATGCAGGTTACAAAACCCCTTATTTAACCTTCCGTAACCGGGATATGCGTATGCTTCAGACCATCGTGCCCCCCTATCAACTTTCAGCGAACAGTTCTACCAGCTCCTGGGATTATCCTGCAGACCCGACCTACAGGGAATATCTGGACCTGATGGGGACCACCAAAGTTATCGCCAACCCTGGCGAAGCAGGTAAAAATAAGGTTTTCCCATTAATGAACTGGTCGGCAAGTATCGTGCTCTCTTTCCCAAACCTTTCGACAAAATCAAGTCAGCAGTTTCTTTCCTGTCGTAGCGGTTACTATTTATATAAAAACTACAACGTATGGGATCTTTGTTCCAACCTTGGGTCTACGAATACCGCTGATAAACCGATTTTCAAGATTGAGGAAATACTCCTGAATGAAGCAGAAGCGCAGTACGAACTGGGACAGTTTAATCAGGTTATTGCGGACAAAACCATCAACAAACTTCGTCCTAGGGCAAAAACCGCCAACATGGCTGTCGCCAACATTGATGCCAACTTTGACCCCAACCGCGATCCATCCGTGAATCCTGTGCTCTGGGAAATTCGCCGCGAACGCATCGTCGAGCTACTTGGTGAAGGATTTGGATTCTACGATATCCGCAGGTGGAAAGTTGCCCCATGGTTTGTTAACAAGCAGCAATATGGCATGTGGGCAACCAAGGCTCAGGTAGGCAGCGGAACCTTGCTCAATGTGACCACCAAATTATCCGATCCAACGCTGACCGAAAGTTACATCTATCTCTTTAACGATCCGATCAAAGATGGCAAGGGATGGCTGGATAAATACTATCTCTATCAGATTCCGACCAATGCTATTCAGCTTAATCCAAAGCTTACCCAGAATCCAGGTTGGTAAGTTGCACTTTTTCTCAATGTATAAATCATAATTAAATAAGCGTCTTGCAGTTATTTTGAATTGCAAAACGCTTATTTTTTACTCCTTAAATTTCAATAGGATGAAAAAAGCATACCTGATGCCTGTTGTCTTCCTTGCTATTTCTGTTCCTCAGAAGGGTAATGGACAAAAACCTGCAAATGAAAGAAAACCAAATATCATCTACATCCTGGCTGATGATCTCGGTTATGGTGAACTGGGCTGCTATGGCCAGAAAAAAATAGAAACTCCTAATATTGACCAACTCGCGGCCAACGGTATGCGGTTTACCCAGCATTATTCCGGAGCCCCTGTCTGTGCCCCTTCACGCTGCGTACTGCTGACGGGCAAGCACATGGGTCATTCCTACATCCGGGGCAACGACGAATGGGCCGAACGCGGTAAAGTGTGGGACTACCTGGCCATGTATGCAGATTCCACCCTCGAAGGACAAAGACCGCTACCCGAAAATTTAACCACCTTTCCCCAGTTGCTTAAGAAGGCAGGTTATTCAAATGGCATCGTTGGTAAATGGGGCCTCGGCGCACCGAATACCAAAAGCACTCCTTTGCAGAAAGGATTCGATTTTTTCTACGGATACAACTGCCAGAGACAGGCCCATACCTATTATCCCCTGCATTTGTACAAAAACGACAAAAGGGTATACCTCGACAACGATACCGTTGCGCCCGATATCACCAAACTAGACAAAGATGCCGATCCCTACGACCTCAAAAATTATGCAAAATTTACGCTGAAAGAATATTCTCCTGATTTGATTTACAAGGAGATGATTGGATTTATCACAACCAACGTGGAGCAGCCATTTTTCATGGAATGGGCAACTACGATCCCTCATGCGCCCCTGCAGGCGCCCCGGAGATGGGTCGATTTCTACGTGAAAAAGTTTGGGGATGAAAAACCCTACGTTGGAAACAAAGGCTACTTTCCGCACAGGTATCCGCATGCAGGGTATGCCGCTATGATTTCCTATCTAGATGAACAGGTCGGGTTATTGGTAAAGCAACTCAAAGAACTTGGCATCTATGAAAATACCCTGATCATCTTTACTTCCGACAACGGACCAACCTACAACGGTGGGACCGACTCTCCCTGGTTCGATAGTGCAGGCCCTTTCAAAAGTGAATTTGGCTGGGGCAAAGGCTTTACCCACGAAGGAGGCTTCAGGGTGCCCATGATTGCCTGCTGGCCCGGTCACATCAAAAAAGGAACAGTCAGTCAACATATCTCCGCATTCTGGGATGTATTGCCCACAATCTGCGACATCACCGGGATCAAAATACCCAAAGACACGGATGGTATCAGTTTTCTTCCTGAACTGACAGGCCAAAAGCAAACACCACACGAATACCTTTATTGGGAATTTCCGGAATCAGGTGGTGAGCAGGCGGTCAGGTTGGATAAATGGAAAGGAATCAGGCAAAACATCAAGAAGGGCAACCTGAAAATTGAATTGTTCAACCTGGAAACGGATTTGCAGGAACTGAATGACATTTCCGCTCAATATCCGGAAGTTGTGAAACGCATGGAACAAATCATGACCGTGGAGCATGTACCCGCGACTCAGGATATCTTTAAGATGAAGGCATTGGGGGATCACTAAAGATAACAGACCTTCTGCCTGCATTGGATTGAAAAATAATCTATCTTTAAAAGTGCCTGAAGAAGGAATTGAAACTGACATTAAAACTTTGACATTCTGTATATTAATCCACAGCCTATTCATTCCCATCCTCGTAACGCAAATTCAAATACCGTGAAATTTCAGCTGATTTTCTTATTTATTATTGCCTCCATCATTGCCGGTGCCCAGGACATTATTCCACGGCCCAATGAATACAAGCCAACAGGAGGCTTCTTTCAGATTTCGGATGCAGTTTCATTAAGCTTTTCTGATAAAAGCTTTCCAGATCTTGTTCCGGTTTTCACGACTTCAGTGAAAAAATATACCCACCTGGATGTCATCCAAAAAAAGAATAATGGAACAATCAGGCTGGTCCGAAATCCGCAGATAACAGAGAAGGAAGCCTATCGGATGAAAATTGAACCCCAAAGAATTACGGTAGAAGCGG
>JBAXUL010000132.1:0-9901 GCA_037129695.1 Prolixibacteraceae bacterium | reverse complement strand
ATCTTTAATTTGTAATTTTACCCAAATGCGCTATCAATTCACCTTAAAACTGGTCGATCCGTTCCGGAATGTTCTTCCTGTGAACTATCAGTTTGAACTGGGCTCGTGGTTTTTCCGCATGATCAATAATCAGGAGAGCACGCTTTATCTGGGTTTGATTATGGCTGGGTATGTAAAAAGCGGAGAACCTTTCCGTCAATTTGTTTTCTCTCAACTGATGGTTCCGGACAGGAAAATTGAGGGTGACCGTTTGCTGATCCAAAGCGAACGCGTTAGACTGATATTCTCAACTATTCCTGATGAATCCATTGTTCAACTCGTGAAGGAAAATTTTGGCGATGTCAGATTAGTTCTGGGTGACCGGATCTCTCAGGTCTCCTTTTTGGTGGAGATGGTTGAAAGACTGGATGAGCCGGTTTTTACAGACAAGATGTCTTTCAAAACCCTTTCGCCACTTCATCTGACCCAAAAAATTCCCGGCAGGAAAAACGAACTATTTCTCTCCCCCGAGGCGGCCGAATACCAGGAGTTGTTTTATGAAAACCTGCACAAAAAATTCAGACAGCTGAACGGATTTGAACATGCACATGATTTTCGCTCGGGAAAATTCAAATTACGTTCTCCTGTTACCCAGAAGGGGATCACCATCCAGTCGGGCACTTCAGGACAAATTAAATTGATTGGCTATCAGCTGAGGTTCAGGCTTCAGGCAGATCCTGAAATGATCAGGGCAGGCTATTACCTCGGGTTTGGGGAGAAAAACCATCTGGGGTTCGGTTGTTGCGAAATTTTGTAAATTATTGCGACAATCATTTGATTGGCATAGAATTAGGTCAAAATACCGACATCCGTTTTAACCGTATTTTTCAGAAAAGGAGCTTTCCTTTTCACCGGCTTCTGCCTTGAACTTCAAATTTGTCCTGCCCGCGCCCTCCGTCTCAGACGCCCGATGCCGTCTGTCCTCAGACGTTTTCAGTAGAAAATCCTGAAATCAACTCATTCCCGTCAACATTCTTTTCTGCCAGATTTCTATTAGTCCTATCGATATGCGATAGGATTTAGTTAGGCTGTGACGTCCAAAATTCAGGTTCAAAATGGGACGAAATACATAATTAACATAAATAATATTTTGTGCATGTTCTATTTCCTTCTACAAAAGCACATTATTTTTATGAATTTTTTTCACTTCAACATAGTGGAACTTTTATTGCAGTCTAATTTCTTGATGTAGATCAAGTTGAACTAATTTTCTTTTCCTTACAATTGATTGGTCTTTTGATTGTTGAAAAGCCTGCTTGTCAAGTGGTCTTTAGCTTTTGACAAGGTCGCTGCGGCAGGAACGTTTTTCCTGCTGCCAGAGCGGGACCAGGATTTACCATTCTATTTTATTTTTTAGTTAATCACCTAATACTAGAAATCATGAAGAATCGCCCCTGTCTTAAATTATTTTTGCTCTCTGTGTTGCTGTTTCCGGGATTCATCCTTCGTGCCCAGACCGATCCCATTGAGGCCGATATCATCAAGATGCAGCAAATTAATGGTTCGCATGGAACCAACGATGCTATTTTTGGCCAGATCGTAGCGCAGCTCAAAGCCTCTAAGCCTGAGGTGACCGATGAGAAGTTGGCCGCGCTGAAGAAGGAGCTCTTCGATGTGGAAGTCGCCGAACTGAACAAGATGCTGGTTCCCGTTTACAAGAAACTTTTCACCCCCGAGGAGGTGAAAGCCATTGTTGCGTTTTACGAATCGCCTATCGGGAAGAAACTGGCCGAACAAACCCCGAAGGTTTCCGTCGAATCGATGCAACTCACCCAGCAATGGGTCATGGGGCTCTTTGCGAAAATACAGGCCTACCTGAACTAAAGCTATGGAAACTCAACCAACAATCCTGAGATTGGAAAGCGTCAGCGAAAGTATTTATGCCGGATTTTGGATCCGCCTGGGTGCGATGTTTCTGGATGGATTCTTTCTCTGGCCACTCACTTCCCTGGTTAGCTATCTGAATGGCAAGGGTATCGACATGTATTACTACACGGTAGTACCTATGTTCCTCTTTGGGCTTTGGTACAACATCTACCTGCCAAGGAGGTACGGCGGAACCCCCGGCAAGCTGGCTGCAGGGATCAGCATTATCCGGCTGGACGGCGCTGCCATTGCCTGGAAGGAGGCAGCTTTGCGGTACCTGGTTACACTTGTTTTTGTAGTGATGACTATTTGCCTAACGATCTATTGCCTGGGCAAGGCGGATGAGGAGACCTACGTGGGGATAGGTTGGATGAAGCGGACAGCTTACCTGGTCACTTTTGCTCCCCTGTTGTTTAAAATAACTACCTGGTCACAAAGCTTGTGGGAATTTAGTGAGCTGATTGTCCTGCTCACCAATCCCAGAAAACGGGCACTGCAGGATTTCATGGCCGGGACGGTGGTGGTCAAAGCCATCTATGCCGACAAGATAAGGGAGGAAATGAAACCGTCCGAAATCGAAGAATAGCAATGGCAGAGGAGTGCCGATAGATACAACGGAGCTTCCTGCCCGACAGTTAAATGAAATTTATAACAAAATGAGATATATCCATCCAACAGATTCAAAAATGGCCAATCGGTTCGATTGCTGGCACAACAAATTCGTCTGAAAGGCCGCACCGGATCCCAACAGCCCTGCTACGTCTCGAAAACTCGCTGGGTATTATCTGCTCACCGGTGCGGCCAAGAAGTTGGAACCTTCCATCTTTCAGGAGCAGGCCTTGTGCGGTACATCCAAACTGCATAAGGCAAATATTTCAGGATATAATTAGTGTAAAATTTTAAAATGAACTGTGATGAAAGAATTGAGTTTGGAACAAATGGAGTTGATTGGTGGTGGAAGTTGGATGGGCTGGGTTGATCTAGGATGTGCTGGAGTTGGTCTTGCAACATCGCTTGTGCCTGCTATTATTGTAACGCCGGTAGGGTTATTAGCTAACGTTTCATGTATAGCTTGGGGTGGATGGCGAGCTCTTGATGAAATTGGTGCATATGATTAGTGTTTATTAATTATTTTAGAAATCGTAAAGAATTCTTAAAGATTGTTCATTTTTAAAATATTCTTATGACATTTTCAGATAAATTACAAGAAAGATTACGAAGTAATGGGCTTTCAGAAATATTGATTCAAAAAAGGATTAAAGGATATTTTAGAATTTCCTTTGCAGTGACCTTAATTTGGGCGGCACTTCTATTTATGCTTTTTATAAAAAATAAGATCAATATGCAGAATCTTACTGTTGTGATTTTATTAGCTAGTCAATTATTATTAAGCATTAGATTTATGATTCTATTTAGGAAAGGTCGGGGTAAAATTTTAGATAACTAAAGCCATATAGTATTTTAACTTAAACAGAAGAGTGTTGTATTTTGCACTCTTCTGTTCTATTAATTTTCTTTAATCAGGATCAAAATACTTCTTAAATTTAGTTATCATAATTTTTTATGACTGATTCTTGGAAATACTTATTAGTTATAGTATTTCTTAATATTCTGTTGTTGTTTTCATTTAGTTATCTTTATATATCAGACGATCTCTTTTACCAGTCTTTTGGTGAGAAGATAGCAGTTGACAGAATATTAAGAATGATTGAGATTTCAAATAAATTGCAATGGATTGGTTACGTATTTATTTCGATAATTGTTCCGATCCGTGTTAGTTTTACTGCGACGTGTTTGTACATCGGATGCTTTCTGGCAAATAGTCAGGCTCATTTCAGAGAGTTGTTCAAAGTGGCTTTGTTGGCCGATTTTGTTTTCGTTTTATCTGGAATCACAAAACTTGTCATATTGATCTTTTTCAAGGATGTAGGCACATTGGTGGATTTGCAGTTTCAACCGTTGTCGTTTTTGGAATTATTTCCTCAAGGCTCAATGGATAAACTGTTTATTTACCCCTTCTCCCTGCTCAGTGTTTTTGAGCTGCTCTATTGGCTGGTACTTGCCTGGTTATTGTCGGGGTTGCTCGAAAAACCGTTTGACTACTCACTCACAAGGGTTGCAACCTCCTATGGAACAGGCCTGTTTTTATGGATATTGTTCGTGATGTTCCTAACCGTCAACCTGACCTGATGAGAAAACTTCTTAGGTATCTGGTTGGTTTTGTTTTGCTGTTTACTGCAGGGTGGCTTGTCGTGCACACTTTTCATACCTATAGGGCGAAGAAGGAGGCGGCAGAAAGAATTAAAACCCTGCAGCACGGCTGTTTCGAATCGCTTCATGGGGGGCAAATTTGTCTGGATGGGTTCAATCCCAATCAGCCAACGGTCATTATTTATTTTCACCCCGAATGCGAGCATTGCCAGTACGAAGCCACCGAGATAGGCAGGCAACCTGAACGTTTCGCCAAGGCCAATATGATTTTGATTACATCAGACGACTCAATAAAAAGGATTGAAGCATTTGCCGATCAATACAAGCTTTCGCAGGTAGATAACCTGGTCATCCTTTTCGATCGGAAGGGTCAGTTTAAAAAACAGTTTGGCACATCGGTAGTGCCTTCCGTTTATATTTATGGCGCCAACAAACGGTTGCTGAAGCAATTTGTCGGAGAGGTAAAAATGGAGGCGGTGCTAAAGATTATAGATGACTAATGAAAGAACTTAACCTGATTAATAAGACTTTCACCAAACAATACAGCCAGTTTTATTGCGGGTTGGCTTGCCTTACTTCCATTGTCAAGTACCATGGAGGGGAGATCACCCAGGAGAAACTCAGGGAGACCAGCGGCACTACCCTGCAGGGAACCAGTTTGCTGGGTCTTTACCAGTCGGCCCAAAAACTGGGATTCGAGGTGAAGGGTTACGAAGCCGATTTCGAAAACCTGAAGAAAATGGAATCGCCTGTGATTCTCCATATTCTGAAGGATGGAAACCTGGAGCATTATGTGGTTTGTTATGGATACGGTGCAGAACGGTTTACCATTGGCGACCCGGCTATCGGTATTGTAACATATACGGAAGAGCAACTGGAGTCTGTCTGGAAATCGAAAGCGAAGCTTGTCCTCACACCGGGCGAAGGATTCAAAAGAAAGAAGACGGAGTCTAAAAACCTATGGAACTGGATCAAGGGGTTGATCAAGGACGATGTTCCGGTACTCTCAGTAGCCGCATGGATGGGAGTGGTTTTGTCTGTCCTCGGATTGGCTGTTGCCATCTACACCCAGAAACTGATCGATAAGATACTCCCTTCAGGCGATCGAAAACTCCTGTTCACAAGTCTGGCTATCTTTGTCGCCATTCTGCTTGCCAGGGCTTTTATCGGCTACATCCGGGGCATCATGCTGATCAGGCAAGGCAAGGATATGAACATCAGGGTAGTCTCCTCCTTTTTCGGAAAGTTGCTGCTCCTACCCTCCAGTTTCTTCGACAGTACTTCCACAGGGGATATGATTGGCAGACTCAACGACTCCCAGCGAATCCAGCGGGTGGTGATCAGCCTGAGCAGCAATATCCTGATTGATGTATTGGTGGTCATGTCTTCCCTGGTTTACATTTTTTTGCTCTCCGTTTCAACGGGATTGATAACCCTTTTTTCGATCCCTATTTTTGGCCTGCTGGCCTGGAGATACAACAAACGGATCATTGACAAGCAGAGGGAGGTAATGCAGACCTACGCCCTGACGGAGAGCAAATACATCGATACCATCCAGGGCATCCGGGTCATCAAATCGGGCAACAAGGAATCACTATTGGCCAAATCGGTGCAGGCCGTTTACAACTTCTTTCAGGAAAAATCTTTAGAGCTTGGCCTTCTTGGTAATAAAATCAATTTGTGGGCACAGGCAGGAAGCGTTGTGCTTCTTTCCGGGGTGATCGCATGGACATCCTTTCTTGTTTTGGGACATCAGTTGTTGTTGGGTCAGATGATGGCCATTGTCTCTATTGCCGGGAGCCTGGTCACTTCCGTGATCAACACCGCCATGGCCAACATTCAGTTTCAGGAGGCCAAAATCGCCTTCGAACGCATGTATGAATTCTCCGCAGCCGAACCGGAGTACGTGGCAGAAGAATCGGCTGTGCAGGAGTTAGTGGATATCCAGACCCTCGAATTGAAAGAACTGAATTTCAGGTTTCCTGGTAAGGGACTTTTGTTGAAAGGGATCAGTATGAAATTTGAAAGGGGCAAGACTGTCACAATTTTTGGCGAGATTGGGTGCGGCAAGAGTTCCTTGATGGCCGTACTCCAAAGGTTCTATCCATTCGAGTCGGGCGAAATCCGAATCAATGGCGAAGATTGGGCTAAAATGCCCGTAGCCGAATGGCGGGACCATATCGCGGTGGTTTCACAGCATGTGAAGCTCTTCAACGGCACCATTCTGGAGAATATCTGTCTGGAAGAAAAGCCCGATGTGCAGCAGGTGGTGGATTTTTGCATCGAGGCAGGTCTCGACCCCTTTATCAAGGAGTTTCAGCAGGGGTATGCCACCATCATCCATGAAAATAGTACTAATTTGTCGGGTGGGCAGCAGTAACTGATCGCCCTTGCCCGAGCCCTCTACCGCAGGCCTCAGGTACTGCTGCTGGATGAGGCTACTGCAGCCATGGACCGGCGATCAGAACAGTTTGTCCTGAAATTGCTGCAACAGAAAAAGAAGGAGATGATGGTGGTTTTCGTCACGCACCGGGTGCAACTTGCACGCCATACCGACTTTATTTATGTCATTGAAAACAAACAAGTCGCCGCCTGCGGTGCCCATGATGAGGTAGTTCACCGAAACAACCTTTACCATGAGGCATTTGAGGAGATGGTGCTGATCAGAGGCGGATAATCCATGATTCCCCGTATTATTATATACAAGGGCTATAAAACTGTAATTATTCTTGAATTTGCAGACATATCAAGCAGCCGTTTATTCGTTATTGACTAAAATTTAGCCTAAATTTGATTAAAATAGAATAAAAGCTTTTTACCTACGTAAAACTTAATTGTTATTCCAAATGAAACAAAAAAATTATTTCGAAATTCTTATTTGGTCAATGGTGCTTTTCATGGTGGCCGGGTCTTTCACCTCCCAGGCGCAACCTATTCAGCCTGATCCCAGCTTTCGGATCGGGAAATTACCTAATGGATTGACTTATTACATCAAACACAACGAAGAGCCCAAGGAGCGTGCCAGTTTTTACATCATCCAAAATGTAGGGGCACTACTCGAAAATGACAGCCAGAACGGGCTTGCCCACTTTCTGGAGCACATGGCCTTCAATGGTACCAAAAATTATCCTGACAAAGGAATTATCAGTACCCTCGAAAAGCATGGTGTTCAATTTGGACGCAACATCAATGCCTATACCGCTTTCACAGAGACGGTATACAATATGAGTGATGTGCCGGTCAAGAGTGCGGGTTTGGTGGACTCCTGCCTGCTCGTTTTGCACGACTGGTCACATTATCTGGTACTATCTGAAAAGGAGATCGATGCTGAGCGTGGCGTAATTGTCGAAGAATGGCGTACCCGTCGTACCGCCAGCTTCAGAATGCAGCGTGCGATGTTTCCGGTACTTTTCAAAGATTCAAAATATGCAGTGCGTGACATCATAGGCGATTCAGCCATCGTCAAACATTTCAAATACGAAACTTTGCGCAATTTCTATCACGACTGGTACAGGACAGATCTTCAGTGTATTGCCATTGTTGGAGACATCAATGTAGATGCCGTAGAGAAATCCATTAAAGATCAGTTTACGTCCATTCCTGCAGTTGAAAAGCCACTTCCACGTGGAGATGATGCAATTCCTTCCCACAAGGAGACCCGTTTCGTCCAGATCAAAGACAAAGAGTCGACCTCCTATGCTGTGAATATCTACATCAAACATCCTGCACCAAAAAAGGAAGCCAAGGACCTTGCCTACTACCGTGAAATGTATGCTGTACAGCCATTGTTTAACGCAATGATGGGTACGCGCATTGCGGAATTGCTGCAGAAAGGTGTTCCGCCATTTACCACGGGGAGTGTTAGCTTCGGTGGATTCGTCAGGGGATACAATGTGATGTCTGTCTCTGCCTCGGCCAAGCCGGATCAGGAAGATGTAGCCTTACGTGCAATTTACACTGAAGCACAGCGGCTTGTCCGTTATGGTTTCACGCAGGGGGAAGTGGACAGGGCCAAAGTGAATCTGCTTTCCCAGACTGAGACCCGCTGGAAACAAAGAGATAAAATAAGCAACGACACCTATGTGAACGATATCCAGTCCAATTTTTTGGAAGGAGAACCGCTCACTTCAATTGATTTTGACTGGCAGATGCTACAAAAAGTCCTTCCAACAGTCACAACGGAGGAACTTTCGGCCAAAGCCAAGCAGTGGATCGTTCCCGAAAATCGGGTTATTATCGCCATGGGACCGGACAAGGAAAATGCCAAATTGCTTTCCGAAGCTGAAGCCCTGGCCATCCTCAAGGAGGTGGAAACTTCCGATATTAAGCCTTACGAAGACACCAAGGTCAGCTCAAGTTTGATAGACAAGCCATTGAAAGGATCATTGGTTGTCAAAACCACTCCACTGCCACAGTTCAATGCCGTCGAATGGACCCTTGCCAACCATGCCAAAGTTGTCTATCGCCTGGCCGATTATGAAAAAGACAATATTGCCGTTCGGGGATTTAGTCAGGGAGGAAATTCCCTTTTATCTGTTAACCAGTTGTCTTCAGCCATGATGATGCCTCAGTTTATGGGAATGTTCGGTGTTGGTGACTTTGATGCCACTACCTTGAAAAAAATGCTGACAGGTAAGATTGTTAGTCTTAATACCGGACTTTCAGAATTGAATGAAACGGTATCAGGAACGGCTGCTCCAAAAGATTTTGAAACGATGCTCCAGTTGCTGTACCTTCAGTTTGAGAAACCTCGTTTCGATAAGGAGGCATTTCAGGCGTTGAAAGGAAGATTTGCCGGAATGGTTGCCGGTTTGGCCAACAATCCTCAAAAGATTTTGAGTGATTCCCTTTCTCTGATCATGACTTGTAACAGCCCCCGAACCAAACTCGTCACGCCGGCCTTGATCGACGAACTTTCTATTGAACAGATGGAGAAGATCTACCGTGAAAGATTTACGGATGCAGGCGATTTTACCTTTCTGATTGTTGGTAACCTGGATGAAGCTACCGTGAAACCTTTGGTTGAAAAATACATCGGTTCGCTGACGGATCTGCCAAGAACGGAGAAATGGAAAGACAACAATGTTGATGGTCCGAAAGGCAAAACGGTTCGCGAAATTGCGATCCCGATGCAGGTAAACAAAGCGACTGTCATTGTTAATTTCAATAAACAAGCAACGTATGATCCTAAATCCAACTTGATTGCGGATATCATTAAAGGTGTGCTTACGCTCCGTTACACTGAAGAAATCAGGGAAAAAGAGGGTGGAACCTATGGAGTGAGTGTCCAGGGAAGTAGTGCCCACTATCCCAAGGCTGAAAAGAGTCTTCAGATGATGTTTGACGCAGAACCCGAACGTTCGGCTCATTTGAAATCTCTTGTTTACAGTGAGATTGACAAGATTGTGGCCAACGGACCAACTGCCGAAGATCTGGATAAGGTGGTGAAGAATCTGTTAAAGAACCGTGAGCAGAATAAACTGCACAACAATTATTGGATGGGCACTCTGTCTGAATATTACCAGCACAATATCAATCCCGATGCAGCTGAGAATTTCGAAAAAATTCTTTCTGCCATTACCATTGATGATGTGAAAAAATATGCTGCAGACTTCTTCAAAAAGGCAGATCTGGTAGATGTTGTTTTTCTACCCGCCAAAAAATAATTCGTTAAGGAATATGATGAAATCAAAAAAGCACCTGATCTTTACCAGGTGCTTTTTTGATGTTGTGGAGCTGAGGGGAGTCGAACCCCTGTCCAAACGAGGAAGCAATACGCTTTCTC
>JBAXUL010000131.1:0-9936 GCA_037129695.1 Prolixibacteraceae bacterium | reverse complement strand
GAGGTGTCGTTATCCATGATATTCCCGGATCACATTCAAGAATTTTCGCCCCGCCAAATGATAAAATATTTGCAGAAACACTCCAGAAATGCCTGGATGAAATTTCCATCAATGAACCAGAAAAATCGTAAAAAAGCAACTTCCTGGTAATTCCTTCAGGTCAAACCATACTTATAGTATTTAGATGAAATGATAATATCAACATGCGAATTCCTTGTGGCAACTAAAAAAAAAATTACACACAAGAAATTCAAGATGAATAGTAATTAATAACTCTGATCATCCTATTGAATTAATTTTACTATTTATTTGTTCCCAAAAAAGAGTATTCATGGAGAAACTGGAGCATCAATTTTTAGATCATTATTTTGAGAAATCCGCAGCAATCTACCCGGATGTAATTGCTATTGAACATGGAGTTAAGGAATATACCTATGCAGAAACAAATGCCATGGCCAATCGCTTTGCACACTACCTGATTGAGAAAGGAATGGGTCCGGAAGAAAAAGTAGTGATACTGTTACCACGTTGCGCGGAGGTTTATATACTGATGCTCGGTGTTTTGAAGTCCGGAGGAGCCTATATTCCTCTTGACCCGGAAATTCCTGCAGAAAGGGTAAATTTTATCATGGAGGATTCTGAAGCAAAAATATTGATTACCTCCAATGAAATTTTGGAAAAATTAGCTCCGGTTTTAAAGCTGCATCCATTGTTTAATCTAGACAAACATTTGGAAGACCTCAAATCTTTACCTGACACCAGACCGTTGGTAATGAACCGCACGCTCAACGATCTTTGCTACATCATTTATACTTCAGGCACAACCGGAAAACCCAAGGGGGTTATGCTGGAACACCGGAATGTAGACAATTATATCCGGGGGGCACAAATCATCTACCCCATCGATTCCACTTATCGCGCATTACAAGGATTTTCAATCTCATTTGATGCCTCGGTGGAGGAGATTTGGGTGACCTTTTCAGTTGGTGCCACCCTCGTGGTTGGAACTTACGACATCATGCGTTCTGGAGATCAGTTTGCTGCCCGGGTAAACCAACTCAATATTTCATTCCTTTCCTGTATCCCTACCCTATTGTCGATGGTTGACGAAGACATTCCGTCATTAAAAATATTGATTTTTGGAGGTGAAGTCTGTTGTTCTGAACTGGCCCACAGATGGTGCAAACCCGGCCGACTGGTTTACAACACCTACGGACCGACGGAAGCAACGGTAATTGCCACATATGCTGTGTTGGACTGCCAAAATGCGGTTAAAATTGGGAAAGCCTTACCCGGATACGAAGTACTCATCATCAATGATCAACTTGAACCTGTGGGAGAAAACGAAGAGGGTGAAATTCTGATTGGAGGTGAAAGTATTGCGAGGGGATATCTTCATCAGGTTGAACTGACGGCACAAAAATTTCTTACCATCGATCATTTCAAAGGCATTCCGGAAAGATATTACCGAACAGGTGATATGGCCAGATATTCTCCTGAAGGAGAAATAAGTTTTATCGGCCGCATGGATTCGCAAGTCAAAATTCGCGGTTACAGGATTGAACTTTGCGAAATAGAATCTGCCTTGTCAGAGCATCCGGCGGTGAGGGACAATGTTGTCATTGTCATGGAAGATATGCCTGGGAACAAGAGGATAATTGCCTATGTCGTCAAAAGGGATAATGCGATTACCGACCTTTCTGATCTTCGTCAATTCCTTAGCGCTAAGATTCCTGTTTATATGGTGCCTTCAGCTTTTGTATATTTGGATGAGTTTCCACTGACTCCAAACGGCAAAATTGATCGAAAGGCTCTTCCGTCACACGTTGAAACGGAAGTCGATTCAACCAACCTTAAAAACGGACCGCAGACTGAAACCGAAATAAGCCTCAGTGCAATCTGGTCAGAAATCCTACAGATCAGGATCATTGGAATTGATGAAAATTTCTTTGAAATGGGGGGACATTCTATCTTAGCTGTGATGCTGATTGTCAAAATTGAGAAGGAAATTGGAGTTCGCTTACCGCTTGCCATCCTATTCGAACACGGGAATATCAGGGATATGGCTAAAATGATAGACAATCAAACTAAAATCAACAATTGGGGGTCACTGGTCCCGATTAAATCCAAAGGATCAAAACCACCCTTGTATCTGGTGCATGGAGCAGGACTCAACCTTCTGCTTTACAATACGTTAGTTTCGTATCTTGATCCGGAACAGCCGGTATTCGGACTTCAGGCAAAAGGACTGGACGGAATTGATGAACCACTAGGCACGATAGAAGAAATAGCAGCTTATTATCTGGAAGAAATATATAAAGTTGATCAGAGCGGAACTTATGCCCTTGCAGGTTTTTCCATGGGAGGTCATATCGCCTATGAAATGGCCCGACAGCTTGTGTCATCAAATCATCGAGTCAGTTTTCTTGGCGTTTTTGACACAATAGCGGATGATGTTTCTGATGATTATTTACCTATTTTTATAAGAATTGCACGCCGAATAAATCGGTTACATCATCAGATTATCTGGAACACAAAAACGTTTTTCAAAAAAACTTCGCATGAAAAAGATGAATTTTTTGCGTATAAAATTAAATCCATCAAGCAGCGAATTACAAAAGATGATTATACCTTGCATCCTGAAGGAGTCTCAGAAGGTAAGCAAAGTGAATTACCCAAATATCTTCATAAAGTGCACAAAGCCAATGACGATGCCCTGAACCGGTATATACTGCCCGAATATTCAGGCAAGATACATTTATTCAGGGCGTTAGACCAAACTTTTTACATCAAGGATCCAATCGATTATGGTTGGTCGGAATGTGTAAAAGGTGGCGTTTCGATACTTAATATACCTGGGTCGCATTCAAGAATTTTTGCTCCGCCAAATGACAAACTTTTTGCAGAGACTTTACAGAAATGTCTGGATGAGATGAATATGAATTAACTAAATAAACATGACATCATTAATAATAATTTTTTGGGTTCTCTTTTTTATTGTGTTTTATACTTATATCGGCTATGGGATAATTTTGTATTTGATCATCCAATTTAGGCGAATCACAGGCTTAAAGAAAAAATCTGTATTTGATGATTTCTTCGAACCTGAAGTAACCTTGTTTATTGCAGCCTACAACGAAAAGGAATTCATTGATCGGAAAGTGAACAACTGTCGTGAATTGGATTATCCCACCGAAAAATTGCAGGTGGTATGGGTAACGGATGGCTCTAACGACGGGACCCCCGATGAATTGAAAAAACATGAGGATATGACTGTCTTTCATTCACCAGAGCGAAACGGCAAAATCGGTGCCATGAACAGGGGAATGGCCTTTATTGCGACTCCCTTTGTTATTTTTTGTGATGCAAATACCATGCTGGGAAAGGAATCAATCCGAAGAATTGTAAGGCTTTTCAGCGATCCAAAAGTTGGATGCGTTTCGGGTGAGAAAAGAATTTTCGCCAAGAATAAAGATACCGCGTCAGGATCCGGAGAAGGTTTGTACTGGAAGTATGAATCTCAGCTTAAAAAATGGGATGCTGAACTTTATTCAGTTGTAGGTGCTGCCGGCGAGCTTTTTGCGATTCGGACAGGACTCTATCAGGAAGTTGAAAAGGATACGCTGCTTGACGATTTTATCATATCCCTTAGGGTTGCCCAAAAAGGCTACACGATTCAGTACGATCCGGAAGCATATGCCATTGAATCCGCCTCTGCCAATGTAAAAGAAGAATTAAAAAGGAAAATCAGAATCTCGGCAGGAGGAATTCAGTCAGTTTTCAGATTACATTCGCTGCTTAATATCTTTAAATACGGGGTATTATCCTTCCAGTATATCTCGCACCGTGTCTTACGCTGGACTTTGGCACCACTTGCACTTTTATTCATGATTCCCGTAGGGTTGGTTTTAGCCCTCGAGGATGGAATATTGTCATATAATTTCTACGCTGTGCTATTTTGGCTTCAGTTGCTATTTTATCTGACAGCACTATTGGGATGGTACCTTGAAAACAGGTCCATCCGACTAAAATTGTTATTCGTTCCTTACTACTTCTTTATCATGAATCTTTCCGTTTTTCTCGGATTGAAAAGAATTTTAAAGAATTCACAATCCGTCAATTGGGAAAGAGCCCAACGCGGTAAATAAATTAGAAAAATGGTTCACAGAAAAATACTGTTTATCGTATCCCTGCTTGTTTCGATGACCCAATTCGCAATGGGTCAGAGCAAAGGTTTCATCGTGCCTTCGAATGTCTTTTACCTGGATGCCAGTGTTTCGCCCTATAACCAGGTAATGCCTGGCGACACACTCTATTTTCAGGCCGGTAACAAAGATTATCTGGGTCTGATCAATTTCAAGGGTACTGCAGCCAAACCGATCATCATGATCAACAAAGGCGGAGATGTTATTATCGACACCAATCATTATTATGGAATCGCCATCAAAAATTGCCGGTATATTCATTTAACCGGAACGGGTTTGGCCAGCTCATTTTATGGTTTCAAGGTAAAAAGGGTTGCAGCTGGTGCCGGCATGGAAATCGGCTACCTCAGTTCAGATTTCGAGATAGATCACGTATCCATTGAAAACACAAAAGTTGCGGGAATTTACGCCAAAACCGACCCCGACTGTACACCATCCACACAAAGATCAGCCTTCACCCAATACAATACCATTATCCATGACAACTATGTCGCTAATACGGTGGACGAAGGCATGTATATCGGCAGTTCGAAATATCTCGGAGAACCGATCAAGTGCAATGGCAAAGATACCATCGTGATGCCAAGCCTGCTTGATGGGGTCAAAATATACAATAACATCGTGACTCATACCGGGTGGGATGGAATCCAGGTTGGTTGCGCCACAAAAAACTGTGCGATTTATAACAATACTATCTCTTTCGACAGCGACGCAGGTGTTGAATCCCAAATGTCCGGCATCATGATCAATTACGGTACAAAAGCTGATTGTTACAACAATTATATCGTTGACGGAAAAGGAGACGGTATTGATTGTCTGGGATTAGGTGGCACAAGAATTTTCAACAATATCATTGTCAATCCCGGAAAGACCTATTTACCGGGCAACTTTACCTTTCCAAAGCATGGTATGTATGTTTCAGACCAATCCGTACAGAAAGATTCTGCTTTTTATATTTTCAATAATAATATCATCAATCCTAAGGCAGAAGGGATTAGGTTTTCCAGTGTGATCACAAAAGGCAGCCTGATCTCATCCAACGTCATTATCAATCCGGGAGCCTTTGATTTATACCAGAACGGCATTACAAATTTCAAAGGAATAGACTCGTACATAATGATTTCCAATCAATCTTCCTCTGTTTCGCTGAAGAATAATTATTTTCAGAGAGACGGTTCTGCAGCCGGCTTTTTATCCTCCAATATGCATGCGGCAGGTGATTTTATTCTTTTGGTAGGTTCTCCGCTTATCGATGCGGCCGATTCCAATCCCAAAGCATCAGCTACTTTTGATTTTCTTCGCCATAAGCGACCCTACGGATCAAATTCTGACATTGGGGCCTACGAATATGATGGCATCACTTCATCCGGAGGAATTACTGCCTCCAGCCAAAAGAAAAATAGCTGGTTGATCCAAAATCCGGTATCAGATATATTGAAAATCAATTTTGTTACACAGCCGGATACTGATTTTGTGCTCAAAGTTCTGGATATTAAAGGAGCTGTTTTGGCAGAATCCGTTCAGTCAAAATCAGAATCAGGAATTGGACTGGCAGTAATGAATGTTTCAAATCTGCGGAAAGGAGTCTATTTGTATTTAATTCGTACTTCAAGAAATTCCTGGACAGGTAAATTTATTAAATTATAAATCCAAAGTTTAGCCACAAGCGAACAGTTTCAAATTCCAATAATTTAAGCACAGGGAGATAATAAAATGATGATCTGGGAAACCTGCCAGGATATGCCAAAAATAACCTCAGGCCAAAATATCTTGGTAGTTTATGGTACAAACAAACATTCTGACAGCTCTATAGCCAATTCCATTTTGACCAGGGAGGAAATTGAATACTGCAATCGTATCAGATCGGTCAACCAAAGAACCACCTGGATTTCGTGTCATGTCAATTTGAGAATGATGCTTGGAAACTTTCTGGAGTCAAATCCTGCGGAGGTTGAATTCAAAAAAAACAGGTATGGCCGGTTGTACCTTCCGAAGTCAAATCTCTACTTCAATGTGAGTCACACCGACAGTTCCTGGTTGCTGGGCTTTAGCTTTGGAGGAAAAATTGGTGTAGACCTCGAAAAATTAGCTGGAAATGAAGACTTAACCTCCTTGATTGCTTATGCATTTTCATCCATCGAGGCAGACTATTGCAATGGTGGAAATCTGCAGGAACGATTTCTGGAAATCTGGACCTTAAAAGAGGCATTTCTGAAAGCCGCTGGAGTCGGTTTGGTTGACAATCTGGGTCTTATCAATGTTTGTGGTTATCCGGAAAATGATATCTGTGATAAACAATTCGAACAAAAAACATTTATTTGTCCCTACGGCGAAACGGCAAGCATCGTATACCGTAATAAAAGGACAATCGACCACGTTTGCTTATGTTAATTAATTAATGATCTCATCAACAAATATTACGCTCAGACATGAATACCACAACAGATAAATGCTTAAATTCACATTTAGATTTTAGAATCCTTGGATTGATTTTTATCCAGTGATTCCTAAATCAATTTTACAACCTAAAGATTTTTATCTAAACAATTCAAAATGAAAATAGCCATCGTAGGAAGCGGATATGTAGGTCTGGTGACCGGAACTTGCTTTGCTGAGGTAGGGATTGAAGTCACATGTGTGGATATCGACCAACAAAAAATTGAAAACTTAAACAAGGGTATCATCCCAATTTTCGAACCTGGTCTTGAAGAAATGGTTCACCGGAACATGAAAAAGGGAAGGTTGAAGTTCACTACTTCCCTCGCAATTGCCCTTGAGGACTGTGAAGTATTGTTTACAGCAGTAGGAACACCTCCGGGAAAAGACGGCAGCGCCGATCTCCAGTACGTCATCAGTGTGGCGCGTGAATGCGGAAAAAGCATGAAAGATTATCTGCTGATAGTGACCAAAAGTACGGTACCGGTCGGAACTGCCGACAAGGTGAAAAATGCACTTCAGGAAGAGCTGGACAAAAGAGGGGTCGATATTCCGTTCGATGTTGCCTCCAATCCTGAATTTCTGAAAGAGGGTGCAGCCATCGAAGATTTCCTTAAACCTGACAGAATTGTTGTCGGACTGGATTCCCAAAGAGCTGAAGATCTGATGAAAAGCCTCTACAAACCATTTACATTGAATGGACATCCGATTATTTTCATGGATATAACTTCCGCAGAGATGACCAAATATGCTGCAAACGCAATGCTGGCAACCAAAATCAGCTTCATGAACGACATTGCCAATTTGTGTGAAATAGTGGGTGCCGATATCAACATGGTTCGCAGAGGGATTGGATCTGATTCCAGAATAGGCAATAAATTTATCTATCCGGGCATTGGCTATGGAGGATCCTGTTTCCCAAAAGATGTGAAGGCGCTGATCCATACAGCTGAAGATTTCGGCTACAAATTAAGGGTTCTCAGGGCTGTGGAGGAGGTGAACCAGGACCAAAAATCGGTTCTTTTCAATAAAGTACTCAACTATTTCAATGGTGACCTGAAAGACAAGGTAATCGCCATGTGGGGATTGTCTTTCAAACCTCAAACAGACGACATGAGGGAGGCACCTTCCATCGTGATAGCCAATAAATTACTGGAAGCAGGTGCCAAAGTAAAAGCGTACGACCCGGTTGCCATGAAAGAGGCGACCCATCATCTGGGCAACACCATCATCTATGCGGATGATCAGTACGACGCACTGATCGATGCAGATTGTCTGCTTCTGGTCACCGAATGGGCAGAATTTAAGTTTCCAAATTTCAAAATTGTACGAAAACTTTTGAACAAACCGGTCATTTTTGATGGAAGAAATATCTATGAACATGCCGAGATGAAACGTCAGGGATTTGATTATTTCTGTATTGGAATTGATACCTCCAAATAAATTTTACTGCATAAAGATCTAAAAATGATCAAGAAAAAGGTTTTGGTTACCGGAGGTGCCGGGTTTGTGGGATCTCACCTGTGTGAAAGGTTGCTCAGAGAGGGCAATGATGTGGTCTGCCTGGATAATTATTTCACCGGACAAAAACAAAATATTGTGCATCTGCTGGATAATCCCTATTTTGAACTAATCCGCCATGATGTCACCAACCCATTTTTCATTGAGGTGGATGAGATTTACAATCTGGCATGCCCTGCATCTCCGGTCCATTATCAGTACAACCCGATCAAGACAATGAAGACCTCAGTGATGGGTGCAATCAATATGCTTGGACTCGCCAAGCGGGTGAAGGCAAAGATTTTGCAGGCATCTACCAGCGAGGTATACGGAGATCCTCAGGTTCACCCGCAAACAGAATACTACTGGGGTCATGTCAACCCAATCGGTGAGCGTTCCTGCTATGATGAAGGAAAACGTTCGGCCGAAACATTGTTCGTCAATTACCACAAGCAAAACAATGTTAGGATCAAAATCATCAGAATTTTCAACACTTATGGGCCCAGAATGCATCCCAACGACGGAAGGGTAGTTTCTAATTTTATTGTTCAGGCATTGCAGGGCAACGATATCACATTATACGGCAACGGACTTCAGACACGAAGTTTTCAGTATGTGGATGATCTGATTGAAGGTATGGTCCGCATGATGGCCACTCCCGATACATTTACCGGACCTGTCAATATTGGAAATCCCAATGAGTTTACCATTTTACAGTTGGCCGAACTGGTGATTCAACTGACCAACTCCAAATCAAAAATCATCCGGATGCCACTGCCTTCTGATGATCCGACCCAACGACAGCCAAATATTGAACTGGCGCGAAAAGAGTTGAATTGGGAACCCAATGTTCAGTTGAAGGAGGGATTGATCCATACCATCAAGTATTTTGCAGACACGCTATAAAACACAAATATGAAAGTTATTGACCGGGAGCAGTTTGACGAAAATTTTCAGTATTATGACCGGAATACCATCCGGGCCGTGATTGAGAATTTCACGGAAGAGGCGGAGGAAAGGCTTAACGACATGGAGCGAAATATCACAGGACACAACTTTGAGAAGCTCGCATTCAATGCCCACAGCTTCAAAAGCGTAATTGGCAATTTCATGGCGCCCCAACCATTTGAAGTTTGCAAAAATCTTGAAGATATGGCGAAAAGAAAAATTGAAACAAACATCATGAATGTTTTTAGTGAATTAAAAACCCTGACATCTGCATTACAAACAGAACTGATGGAATACCTGGACAAATCACCAAACTGAAATAAGTTGCGAGTAGGCTGACCTACAAGGATTTCCCACCTGAACAGAGGAAAATTTCCAGTCAATTACCTGAATTCCAAACCTCTTCCCTCCCACCTTGTCTGAAACACCATTTTTGCCTTGGGCCTGACTTCTCATTCAGCCTTCGTTTTAAATGTTTAAATAACCTTTAAACACTTAATAATACTGAATATTTATAACGCGAAATTTAACCTAAGGTATTGGAATCCTGAACCATCATTAATACTTTTACCTCAGCAATTTATTTTTGAAATGAGTGAAACATGAGTTGACTCATTGAAATGGATGACCTATTTTTTTGAGTTAAGTAATGCAAAAATAATTATGTCGTATTTTTTCTTTGCGGGCTTTGCGGGCTTTTCGAGCTTTGCGCGACACAAATGGCAGAATCCTCAAAAAATGGGAATCAGCATCTACGACATTTGAATGTTCTTTTAACTTAATATGGATTGCAGATCAAAGATGATTGTGAAATCCAATTATTTTTCACCTGTAACGAATAGGTGTT
>JBAXUL010000130.1:0-9992 GCA_037129695.1 Prolixibacteraceae bacterium | reverse complement strand
TGAAATGAGCATGTTTGAAAAATACCAACAGAAAGGTTAATATCAACATGCGAATTCCATGTGGCAACTAAAAAACAAATCATAAACACATGAAGAAGATATTTTCGTTTTTATCGGTTGTTTCGCTGGTTCTGGCATTGAGTCTGAACGGCATGAGCCAGATAAACAGGACAATCAACACCAAGGTGGCGGATGCACTCGCACAAGTGCCAACCAAAGATGATGCCAGGCTGAATAGCCTGATGGATGAAATTGCCGGGTTAAAAGAAGAGGGGTTTGCCCTTTTTGTGGCCAAAGTCGTTCCTCCCGGAACGGGCGATGACGTGGCAGCCAGATTCATTGTAGCGAGCCTGTCCAAATACGTTTCCCAAAAAGGGAAGCAGGAGGAAAAGCTAATGGTGGAAAAGGGATTGTTGAAAGCACTGCAAGGTGCTTCTGACAAGGATGTCCAATCTTTTTACCTCACGCAGCTCTATTTTGTGGCAACGGAACAGTCTGTTGGACCTTTGAGTCAGTATTTGCCTGACGAAAAATTAGTGGATGCCACAGTCAAAGTGCTTCTGGCAACTGGAACTCCTTCGGCAGGAGATGCGATGCTGAAAGTGCTGGATGGAGCGCAGGGCATTCCCGCTCTGGCACTGGCCAAAGCCTTGGGACAAATGAAATTTGAAGCAGCCAATCCTGCTTTGATTAAAAAATCAGGAACTTCAGACACAAAATTGCAACGCGTTGTTCTTGATGCAATTGCACAAATTGCCTCCAAAGAAAGCTTCGCTGTGCTGGCAGCCCTTGCTTCCAAAGCAAAATACCTCTACGAACCTACCGGGACAGTTCCATCACTCATTGCCTACGCTGGCAGGTTGGGTGAAAAAGGGGATCTGGCACTCTGCGAGAAAACTTTGGCAGTATTGATGACCAATTGCGGGGATGTCAAACAACTTCAATACCGGTCGGCAGCATTGGCGATCAAGACAAAATACTGGGGAATGGAGTCGTTGCCTCTTTTACTGAAAGAGTTTGAAAATGCAGACAAAGCCTATCGGGCCGGCGTGATGAATCTTGGGGCTACGATGACGGATGTTTCTGCAACCCGTCAATGGCTCACCAAAGCCAAATCGGTGACAGGTGGGAAGCGGGCAGAAATTGTGGAGATGCTAGGCCGGCAGGGCAGTCAGTCCCTGTTGACTACCTTCGAATCATTCCTCTCCGATGCTTCTGCAGAAGTCAGAGGGGCGGCCATCGATGCCATTGCCAATATCAGGAGCGATCAGGCAGTAAAAGTGATTGAAAATCATTTGGTCAAAGGACAGGATGCTGCTGCTGCCGCGAAAGCGCTTTCACGGCTGTTGGACGGCGATCACCTTTATGGATTGTGCTCCGAACTGGAAGGTGCACCGAAAGACGCCAAAGTTGAGATTATCAGGCTGATAGGCTCAAAAGCGGTAAAAAGCTGCTTTGGGAAAATTGAGGGTTATACAGCCAACGCTGACCAGGATATTTCCGGCGCAGCTTATGTTGCCCTGAAGAATATGTCTGCGCAGGAAAATATCCCGCAATTGATGGGTCTCCTGAAGAAAGTCTCCAACAAGGATCAGATTTCATCTGTTCAATTGGCTTTGATACATGCCGCAACTGGCATGAACAGTGAAGCAACCATAAAATTGATCGGTCAATTAAGCCAGATCACCGATTTGGGACGGACGCTCGGGGTTTACGCGAGCCTGGGTGGCCGGGAAGCACTTCAAAAAGTGGTTGATGCGTTTGGGTCTGGAGATCAGTCCATCAAGGAGTCGGCCTTCAATGCACTGTTGAAATGGAGCAGCGCCGATGCGGCTGATGCGCTTTACAACATTTGTGCTTCAAATCCTGGTTACCAGGCAAAAGCCTTCAAAGGCTACGTGGATCTTGTTGCTCATTCCGTCCTGCCTGACGAACAGAAATTGCTGCAATACCGCAAACTAATGCCTTTGGCCGCAGGCAAGGAACAAAAATTGATGGTGGTCGACAGACTCGGTGACCTGAAAACATTTCCAGCTTTGCTTTATATTGCTAATTTTTTGGATGACAAGGATTTGCAATCTGATGCAGCCTCCTCTGCCATGTCGGTTGCGCTGCCCGGTTCGGGTAAAACAGTTGGATTAACCGGAGAGATCGTCAAGGGAGTACTGACTAAATGTATCGGACTGATATCCGGATCCGAGAGTGACTATGACAAGGAAAAAATCAGAAAATACCTGACTTCCATGCCCGACGAAAAGGGATATGTGCCGATGTTCAACGGCAAAGACCTCACCGGATGGAAAGGATTGGTCGGCAATCCGATAACACGGGCGAAGATGACAGAAAAGGAACTGGCAGCGAAACAAATCGAATCTGATGTCAAAACCACTAAAAACTGGAGTGTAAAAGACAATTCCATCGTATTCAACGGAGCCGGCGACAACCTCTGTTCCACCAGGCAGTATGGAGATTTTGAGATGATCGTGGATTGGCGCATCACCAAAAAAGGGGATAGCGGACTCTACCTGCGTGGTTCACCACAGGTGCAGATTTGGGATACCTCCCGCGTAGAAGTAGGCGCCCAGGTCGGTTCCGGCGGTCTCTACAACAATGCAAAATACCGCAGTACGCCGCTGAAAGTGGCCGACAATCCAATCGGAGAATGGAACCATTTCTACATCAAAATGATCGGCGAGAAGGTGACGGTATATCTGAATGGGGTTTTGGTGGTGGACAATGTCACTCTTGAAAATTACTGGGACCGTTCCATTCCTATTTTCCCGAAAGAGGCCATTGAGCTGCAGGCACACGGTACCGACCTTGCTTTCCGTGATATCTATGTCCAGGAAATAAACGACGGTCATTATGTGCTTTCGGCAGATGAACAAAAAGAGGGATTTACACCGCTTTTCAATGGAATCAATTTCGAAGGATGGACCGGCAATACCATCGATTATGAAGTAAAAAATGCTGAGATCGTTCTCAATGTCGACAATGGTCCGTCACACGGAAACCTCTTTACGCAAGGCGAATACAAGGATTTTACCTTCCGTTTTGAGTTCCAGTTGACCCCCGGCGCCAACAATGGCCTTGGCATTCGTGCGCCACTACAAGGCGATGCTGCCTATGTAGGCATGGAACTGCAGATTCTGGATGATGATGCGCCTATTTATTCTGATTTGCATGCTTACCAGTATCATGGATCTGTTTATGGAGTGATTCCTGCCAAGCGCGGCTCGTTAAAGCCTACCGGAGAATGGAATTTTGAGGAGGTGGTGGTCAAAGGAAACCAGGTGAAGGTAATTCTCAATGGCAATGTCATTACCGACGGAGATATCGCGGTAGCCAGTCGCAATGGCACGGCTGATCACAGAGAGCATCCCGGACTTCTTCGCACGACCGGTCACATTGGCTTTTTGGGACACGGTACCGTGGTGAAATTTCGGAATATCAGGGTGAAGGAACAGTAAAAATTGGAATATGTGTTGCGGGAAAAGGATGAATATTGTATGCAATATATTGAAAATTAAAAGTATAAGTGTATGCTGCGGAGAATTCCTCTGTATTCTTTGATTCATTGATCTGACAGTATATCGGATTGAGTTTGATAAGTAATGAAACCCGGAGTGAATGAAAGTGCCACTCCGGGTTTTTTAATTCAATGATTCGAAATTTTATCTTTTAGCAAAATATGCTTTATCTTTGTACCAGTTAATGAATGGAACGATGATCGCAACCAACGATAAAATGACCAATTTACAGTTAGAACTTCTTAAGATGTTTAAGTACGATCTGAGTGAATCTCAAATGGGGGAATTAAGAGAAGTGCTTTCTGACTATTTTGCAAAGAAAGTAGATGCAGGGATGGAAAAAGTCTGCAATGAAAAGGAGTGGTCAATTTCTACTATTGAATCAATAGCTAACCAACATACAAGAACATCCTACAAAAAATGAGAGTTATTCTGGATAGCAATATACTCTTGGTCTCGCTTCCCAAACTTTCAAAATATCGGTTAATCTTTGACGATTTTTTTAAGAATATTATCACTTTAATTATTAGTAATGAATTTATTACGGAATATTTCGAGGTGATATCCAGATTTACAAATGAGGTGGTTGCTTCCAACGTTATGGAGCTGTTATTAATCAGACCCAATGTCGAGAAATATGATATTTACTACAATTGGACGATAATAACTGAGGATTTGGATGACAATAAATTTGTCGATTTAGTCGTTTCGAGCAACTCAGACTATCTGGTTACAAATGATAAACATTTCAAAATTCTTAAAACGATTGATTTTCCTAATATAGAAGTGGTTAGTTTGGATAATTTCTTAGAATTGCTTAAAAATAAATAATGAACATTGAACTTATTATAAAAGACCAGGTTGCTGCTGCAATCAAGGCACTGTACGAGCAAACCATTGATCCTTCTCAGGTTCAGGTTCAACTTACCCGAAGTGAGTTTGAAGGCGACCAGACTGTGATGGTTTTCCCTTTTCTCAGAATATCCAAAAAATCACCGGAGGTTACCGGAGCCGAGATAGGGGCGTACCTTGCCGCCAATGTGCCTGAGGTTTCAGGCTACAATGTGGTGAAGGGCTTTCTGAATCTGGTGGTTGACGACAATTACTGGCTGGAGAGACTGAATGAAGCCCTTCCGGACGAACGTTATGGATTTGTGCCTGTCACGGATAAGTCTGAGATGGTGATGGTCGAATATTCATCGCCCAACACCAACAAGCCCCTTCATCTGGGACATATCAGGAACAACCTGCTGGGTTTTTCACTCTCAGAAGTAATGAAAGCCAATGGTTACAAGGTGGTCAAGACCAACATCGTCAACGACAGGGGAGTCCATATCTGCAAATCGATGGTGGCCTGGCAGAAATTTGGCAACGGCGAAACACCCGAAACGCACGGCAAGAAGGGCGACCACCTGGTGGGTGAATATTACGTAAAATTTGATCAACAATACAAAAGTGAGATAGCTGAACTGATCGCAGCAGGTCGAACCGAAGATCAGGCGAAGGAGGAAGCTCCATCCATCGTTGAAACCCGGGAGATGCTGCTCAAATGGGAAGCCAATGATCCGGAGGTCAGGAATCTATGGCAAACCATGAATGGCTGGGTTTACAAAGGTTTCGACGAAACCTACAAGACCCTCGGTGTCAATTTTGACAAGATTTATTACGAATCGGATACCTATCTTACCGGTCGCGACGAGGTTTTGCGAGGTGTGAAAGAGGGTATTTTCCAGCAAGAGAGCGATTCGTCGGTATGGGCGAACCTGGAGGCAGAGGGACTCGACAAAAAGATCCTGCTCCGTTCGGACGGAACCTCCGTCTACATCACCCAGGATATCGGTACCGCCCAGTTACGCTACCGCGATTACCCAATCGATCACATGATCTATGTGGTAGGAAATGAGCAGATTTACCATTTTCAGGTGTTGTCACTCTTGCTCGATAAGCTGGGATACAAATGGGGCAAGGATCTCTATCATTTCTCTTACGGGATGGTTGAACTCCCCAACGGCCGGATGAAATCGCGCGAAGGCACCGTGGTGGATGCCGATGACCTCGTTGCGGGCATGGTGGACGTGGCACGCACCGTTTCGATGGAACTTGGTAAGTTGGAGGGATACAGCGATACTGAAAAAGAGCATATTTACCACATCGTAGCGCTGGGAGCGCTGAAATATTTTATTCTGAAAGTTGATCCGAAGAAGACAATGACCTTCAACCCGGAAGAATCGATCGATTTCAACGGCAACACGGGTCCCTTCATTCAATACACTTACGCACGGATTCAAAGTATTCTCCGCAAGGCCAAAGAGACCGGCATCGCGATTCCCGGCAGGGCAGAAACGGACTCACTCAATGAAAAGGAACGGAATCTGCTTAAAATTATCTCCCTCTTTCCCGAAGTGGTCAGAGAGGCGGGCAAGGAACATAGCCCTGCAGTTGTAGCCAATTATGTTTACGACCTCGTGAAAGAGTTCAACTCTTTCTACCACGATTTCTCCATTCTGAATGAACCCGATCTGAAGGTACGCGACTTCCGTCTGGCGGTGGCAGAAACGGTTGCCAGGATCATCAAAAACGGATTTTCTCTGCTAGGGATACAGGTGCCTGAGCGAATGTAAGAGTCGAGGACGTGGATTAGGACGCGAAAAGACGCAAAGAAGGTAGAATGGATCCTATTTCTTTGCGTCTTTTCGCGAAAATTTATTTCACCATCTCTCCCACAAAAAACAACTTTTCACCTTCACCCGACAACCCTGTCAGCCGAACGGCATGAATGGTATTCTTTGGAATATCGGTTGCCGGAAACTCTACCGGAACATACAGTTCTCCGTAACCGGACACCCTATTTTTTGATAACTTCTCCACCAACACATGTTGGGTTTTGCCAATCAGGGACCGGTAATATTTGAGTCTGTTGTCGTCCGAAAGGTTGCGAACCAGGGCCGACCGTTCATTTTTGATCCTTTCGGGAATGTGATTTTCCAGCGTTTCTGCGCGGGTTCCGTTCCGGACGGAATATTTGAAGGTATGGACATGGCTGAACCCGAATTCCTCCACCGCATCCATTGTTTGCCTGAATTCTTCTTCCGTTTCGCCGGGGAAACCCACGATCATGTCGGTAGTGAAATTGAAATCGGGATAAGTCGACCGGAACCGGCGGATGGTTTTTCGGAATTGTTCCACGTCATACATCCGGCGCATCCGCAGCAGGGTCTTTTCAGAGCCGCTCTGCAAGCAAAGGTGCAGGTGAGGCATCAGCTTCGGATGAGCAAAAAGATCCAAAAAACGGTCGCCAAATCCATCCGGTTCCAGCGATGAAATCCGTACCCTGAAATCGCCCGGAACTTCCAGTATCCGGGCCAGCAAATCTTCAAAACGGACCACTCCGTCTTCATAGCGGCCGATGTTGACACCGGTGATCACGATCTCCCGGAAGCCGTTGGCAATGGTCTTGCGCACATTTTCCAGGACCTCTTCCACCGGACGGGAAACGGCCCTCCCGCGAACCATGGGGATGATGCAAAAGGTACAGAAATTATCGCACCCGTCCTGAATTTTTACGGCACTGCGTGTGTGCAGGCTTTTCCTGACCGGTTCGTAATGGAAAACATCCTGCGGCAGTTTGTCGGGATGAAGAATTTCTCCTGAAAAATGGGCATCCACCAGCGAAAGAATGGAGCTTTTCCGGTTGTTTTCAACCACAAAGGTGATGTTTTCCTGGCTTTCCAGCTTTTCCTTGAAGTTATTGGCCATGCAACCCGTCACCACCACCACGGCACCTTTGTTCTTTCTCGCAGCCTGACTGATCACTGTCCTTGATTTCTGGTCACTCTGGTTGGTCACCGTGCAGGTATTCACGACCACCACATCGGGGGATTCGTCAAAACCAACCAACTGGTAGCCTGCCTGGTCAAAATTAGTGACCAGGGCATCGGTTTCATATTGGTTCAACCTGCAGCCAAGGGTCTTAAATGCTACTCTTCTTTTTTCCTTTGTATTCACTTTTCATTAGAGAATTTGAACCGGTTGACTGCTCATCTTGTGAATCAACACGCCGCTCATTGAAAAATCAGCCGTGGAAGTAATTTTCACATCCACAATTTTCCCCATCAGCGAATCTTCCTTTTGATCGATTCGGACGATTAATTTTCCCTCCGTTACTCCGTTGGAAAAACCCGTTTTACGATCGGTGCCATTGATCAGTACCCTGATTGTTTTGCCTGCCATGGATTCGTTGTATTCGTGGGAGTGAATTTTCATCACCTCCGACAAGCGATGCAGCCGGTTCTTTTTTTCTTCGGAAGACACTTCATTCTCCCATCTGTAGCTGGCAGCTCCCGGACGGGGAGAATACATGGCGATGTAAGCCATGTTGAATCTGAATTCATGCATCGCGTCAACCGTGTGCTGAAATTCATCTTCCCCTTCACCGGTAAAACCAACGATGATGTCCGTGAAAAGGGTGGCCTGGGGCAAAAGCTCGCGGATATCTGCCACAATCCTGCGGTATTTATCCATCGAATGACGCCGGTTCATTTTGATAAGTACCCGTTCATCGCCACTTTGCATGGGCAGGTGAATCTGTTTGGCCAGGCAATCGTAGGCGGCGATCACTTCAATCACTTCGCGGTTCATATCCTGCGGATGGGGTGAGGTAAAATAGACCCAGAATTCCTCTCCCGAAGTTTTCCCGAATTCGCCGATCTGCCTGAGCAATTCGGCAAAATTGATTTCCAGTCCCTCTTTGTCCAGTCCGTAGGAGTTCACATTCTGGCCCAAAAGTGTGATTGATTTGTAGCCTTCCTTCACCAGGTGCCGCACTTCCTCAATTATTTCCGCCGAGGGACGTGAAACTTCGCGTCCACGGGTATAAGGTACGGCGCAAAAAGTACAGAACTTGTCACATCCGTTCTGGATGGGCACAAATGCTTCGTAGGTCGACTGGTATTTGGGCTTGATGTGCCACATTTGAGTGATGTGCTCATTGATTGGCATCACCGGCACGGGTTGCTTCAATCCGGCAGGTGTTACGATACCGTAACTGCGGATCATTTCAGGCAGCTGGCCCAGCTCGCTCATCTGAAAAATCAGATCGAAAGTCTTGAGAAATTTCTCCTTGTCGGCGGGCAAAATGCAACCTGAAACAAAGGTGAGCAGGCTCCGGTTGTTCTTCCATTTGTTCCAGACGGCAATTTTGTTGTAAATCTTGTCGATGGGTTTCTGCCTGACAGAGCAAGCCAGTATTCCGAGCAAATTGGCCTCTTCCTCATTTTCTGTCCGGGTATAGCCCATGCCTTCGAGCACGGAACTCACCCGTTCGCTGTCCGAAAGGTTCATCTGGCAACCCAGGGTGATCAGGTGATACTTCATGTCGTTCATTTGTTTTCAGAAGTAAACTTCACAGTGGATCTGATCACGTTCGAATCCTTTGTTTTTCAGGATGTCGAGGGCATCAAAAATCATGTTGCTGTTACCACAAATGTAAAATTGGGTCTCGGGTGCGAATGTGCGCTCTTTCAAATAACCGGTCAGCCGACCCGGGTAATCTCCTTTGGGATCCTGGCTGGTGCACAACACATAACGGTCGGGAGGATAGTCATGCTTGTCGTAGGCTTCTTCCGATTTACGTACCCCATGAATAACGGTGTAATCCAGATCTGGATAAGTGCGGATCATGCTGTGAAAAGGGGCGATGCCCGTCCCGCTGGCCAGGAAGACAAATTTTCCGTTATCTGCGGTTTGCTTGTCCATCCCGAATTTACCGTAGGGACCATGGATCTCCAACAGGTCTCCTGCTTTCAGTTTTCTGAGTTTTGGAGTAAAATAGCCATTCTCAACCTCTTTCACCAATACCTCCAAATACTCGTCAAATGCGCCACTATAGATGGAATATTCTCTGCTTCTGTGGTTGCCGTGAATGCGCAACGAAATGTGCCGTCCGGGTTTAAAAGGGAATCGGGCCTTTGGCAATTTCAATGAAAATGTTTCGTCTGTCAAGTCTTTGATATCTATTATCTTGTAAAAACAATCATCCATTTTAATGCCCTCTTTTTCTATGATCGCCATATTTTTAAATGTTGGACTCTAATTGCTGTGTCAATTGTATTGTTCAATTTGGTGCAGATCATCCCAGGGAAAAGCTCCTTTTCCTTCTTTGGATTGTGATGTGTACCCTGACTTTTAACGGTCAGAGTGGCTCGTAAGTTTCGGGAGGTTCCAATTTTAAAGAAAAAGTTGTAGGATGATCGTTGCTTCATCCCGGAAAATGTTGGGTATGGATGTTGAAACAGGTTGGAAACAAACTTGCAATTGATTTTCCGTTGAATTCGTCCTGAACCACCAGAATCAATGAGAAGGATGATGGGAAATTCCTAAAATAGTATAAATTTGTACCTTCAATTTAGAAACGCGGAAGTAGCTCAGTCGGTAGAGCATCAGCTTCCCAAGCTGAGGGTCGCG
>JBAXUL010000013.1:0-49394 GCA_037129695.1 Prolixibacteraceae bacterium | reverse complement strand
TAGATTATTTAAATTATTGAATATCTGTAAGTACTCATGGAACTCGCAAATGCCTTTACCTCGCCTTTTGTGGCCTTTCGCCATGCTCGTTTCATGGTTGAATGTTATCAGAACAGATAGTAAAATTTGAACATAATTTTTGGATTAAAGAGCTTCACATCAGCCGGGGTTCCTGTCGAGGTGTAATTCGCAAAACCGGTCTGAACATGAAGCGCGATACCGTATTGGCCTTTTTCATAGGCTGGTCCGGCAATAAATCCAAAATCAATTCCTGTCAGTTTGCTCCATTGGTCCGCATTCAAAGAACCGCCACCAAGGTAACCTCCCAGTTGCACGTGTAATGGGGTTTGAGGAAATTGCCCCAACAGGTTTACCCCAATATTCCGCCGCAATATATTATGAATGACCGGACTCGGATTCGCGGTAAACCTCACTCTTTCATATTCAATGTAAGCTCCGATCCTGATCGCCGAATATACCTGGCGTGAATAAAAGATTTGATATACATTGCTTTGGTCTCGTTTTGGCCAAATGTCGTAAGGCGAACCAAAATACATTTGACCCACAGCAGGTACGATCCCATAGGAAATCCCCACCAAATTTTTCGGTTTCTCCTGACCGAAAAGAAAACTGGCAGTCATCAAACAGAGCACACAAAAGGTCATAATTGTCTTCATATTCTTTCAATTTTAAATTTATAGTTGGAATCCTATTTCAATTTTTGAAGCCAGAATATTTCGGAAAATTAAGGGAGGAACGAAGGATGAATTTTTTCAAGCAGGAAGAACAATTTCTTGTCGCAGGTTTTATATCGCTTGCTGAGCAATACCAGTTGGTTTTCGCGCAAAGCCCGCCAGGTTCGCTTTGAAAAAGTGCGACATAATAATTTAAACACTTCTTAACCCATATCGTGATTCATAATTTTGGTGCTTATTCCATAAGGGATACTTCTGAAGATTATTATTTTAGGCTGTGGTTTACTGTTACTTTGATCACTGAAGCAATGGCATCAGGGGCATTTTCAGGCAGGCTGATTTCCAGGCCTTCAGTTGTGTTTTTTGACTTCAGAGAACGGCCATTGGCCAGCAGGATGGCTGATTTTGCCGGTTGATTCAATCCGGGAACAATCAGTTTGCCATCTTTTGGCCAGTCGAAGACTGAGAAATATAATATGGTCTTTCCGTTTTGTACTTTCTGCGTGCAGCGACCCCAGGGCAAAATACCTAACGGGCTGGCGGTGGTCGCATAAACCGCTTCAGAATTCACTTTCATCCAGGCACCGACTGCTTTTAACCTGTCAATACTTGGCTGAGGAATTTGTCCGAGTGCATCCGGACCGACATTCAGCAGGTAGTTGCCCCCTTTGGATGCGATGTCGCAAAGGTTGCGTATCAGTGTCTCAGGCGATTTCCATTTGTTGTCGCTGGTGCGATAACCCCAGGTTCCGTTCATCGTCATGCAGGTTTCCCAGTCTTTGCCATCGAGTTCTCCCGGTTTAGGAATCTTTTGCTCAGGTGTACCCGTATCGCCCGGGAAATTTGGGCGTTTCAGCCTGTCGTTGGTGATGATATTGGGTTGAAGTTTCAACAGATTCTGTAGTTTTACCGCGTTTTCGTCGGTCATGTTGGTTGGTGTGTCCCACCACAAAACAGCTACTTCGCCATAATTGGTCATCAGCTCTTTGACCTGGGGAATGGCTACCCTTTCCATGTACTCATCCATGGTGGATGTGAGTTGAGCAGGATCCCAGTGGCCTTTGTTGGCAGCCGTAAATGCGTCGATACGCGCAGAGTCCGGATTGGCCCAGCCCTCTGCTGCTCCCTTTCGGGAAACCGCTCCTCCGGGATTGTTCCAGTCCTGTGCCTGGGAATAGTAGAATCCCAGTTTCATGTTCTGTTTTTTGCAGGCTTTGGCCAGCGCTTCCAGGACATCTTTCCTGTAAGGGGTAAAGTCAGCGATATTGAATTTGCTGGCATTGGATTTAAACATCGCAAACCCGTCGTGGTGCTTGGCCGTGATCACAATGTATTTCATTCCGGCTTCTTTTGCCAGCAATACCCATGATTCAGGATCGTATTTAACAGGATTGAATGTCGCGGCAGCCTCCTGGTATTCGACTACGGGGATTTTGCAGCGGTTCATGATCCACTCCGCTCCACCACTTTTCTGTTCATTGCCGTGGTAAACTCCGCCCCAGACAGCATAAGGTCCCCAATGGATAAACATACCGAAACGGGCTTCGCGCCACCATTTCATTCTTTTGTCGCGAGATTCCTTACTTTCCTGTCCGACGACCGACTGAAGGGTAAACAGGCACATCAGGATGATTAAAATGTTTTTTTTCATGTATTAATTTTATTTAAGAAACCGACAAATAATATTGTCGTAATTTTTTCATTGCGGCTTTTACGAGACACAACAGGCAGAATTCTTGAAACATAGGAATCAGAATCTGCGACATTGAAATGTCCTTATAACTAAGAAGCCATATCGTATGGTAAGTTATTGTAAATTAATTATATGGAACCTACGAATAAATTGTGATCCGAAAAACAGAAGAAAACGGGGAGGGTTTTTGAATTCCGTCGCTCGAATTGGTTATGGTCTGAAAAAGGTCAACCCGAAAAGATAATCATTTTCTTTGAATTGATCGTAATTTTCCCTGTATTTTTTACTCATTTCCGGATTGTAATAGGAGGCCCGGTAGATCAGGTTGACGAGTGTTCCGGCTTCCGACTTCCAGTTTATGGTCTCATCTTTATACGGAAATTTGCTTTTATCGCCGATATACGGGATCAGAAATTGAATGGCCATATCGATGGATCCCTTCTTCTGACCCTTCGTGTAAAGTGAAATCCCCAATAATTTGCCCATGTCGCACATGTTGATCATGTGCCCGAGATTGGCAATGGAATAATGAAAACTGGTGACCCGTGCCAGTTCCAGCGGCTGTTTGCCGTCAGCTTCAATTTGCGGTACCAGGCGTTTGGGAGAATATTCATTGATGATTCTTGTGGCATTTTTCAGGTCGCCGGTAAAAATGGTGTATCGCGTTAGCTGGACATCATAGGCCATCGAATGGTTGTTGGCAGCCTGACCTTCCTCTATTCCCAGCGGATTGGTTGTGAGCCATTTGCAAAATTCAGAAAACCAATTCCGGAGACCCTTCATTTCGGTGTCACTCAACTGACCTTTGGCATGAAGGATCTCAATGGCATCTGTGACATAGATAAATCCTGAAGCATCAATAATTCCTTCCGGACGTCCTTTTTCGTTGGTTACCCCGGGTATTGCCTGACCAAAATTCATGTTTGGATTTTGTTTGGTTTCAGGATCCAGATACCAGGTTTTGATCATTGAGACGGCTTTTTCGGCATATTTTTGCTGATCGCTGTAATAATATGCCAATGTGAGTTTGATAACGCCATCCACAAATTCCCCAAGGGTTTTCCTGTCGAATTTGTTTATCTCCGGATTGGTCTTTCCATCTTTCCTGATGTAGGGTAAACCGTTGGAAGTATTGGGGTTGGGCCACCAGTATTTTCCCAAACTCAGGTAATCATGCCTGTCGCCGCTCGCCGGAGCCATCGGTTTGTTGACGATGGTCGGATTCTTTTTTTCGAGCCATTTTTCGGCCTCTGTCAGAAGTTTTTGGTAAGATGCGGTGTAGTTGGGATTCCCTTTGCTTACTTCTGATTTGATCAGCGGTAACAGTTCTGCATCCCAGATGCCGGTGGACAATTTTTGGGCTTCCATGGAAATGGAGCAGAGCAGCAATGCAGCGATGAAGAGAAATTTATTCATTCCGGAGGATGTTTTTTTTAGTTTGAAGCCTTATTCAATTACATTTCCAGAAAAGCCGTTTTCAAACCTTTTGACTGGATAGTGGCCACGTTTCTTCCATTGTTCGTTTTGACCCGGATCGTTGCCCGGCCATTGTATAATTCCACCTGCCTTGAACCGGATGAAGTGCCCAGATTGTCAATTAGTTGTCCGTCACCTGTCAGTCCGAAACGAACAACATTCCGTGCATCCAGGCACAAAACACCCTTCTCGTCGTACAATTTTACCTCGATCGTGGCGATGTCGCCCTGTTGGTTGATTTTTTTAAGCGCCAACTTCGCGGGAGCTCCCCATTTTTCGGTCTGGTATACTTGGCTGATTTCGTCTGTTACCGTCACCTTGCCTTTTCTGGCCACTACTTTGAGCTGATTTTCACCTGCCAGGAAGACAACATTCCATCTGAGTCCGGATGCAGGAAAATCCTGACTGTTGCGTTTTTTGACGCCACAGCTTTTCCCGTTGAGGAACAGTTCTGCATCGTCGCTGTTGGAGTATACTTTCACCATTTTTTCCTCACCTGCATCGCCCCAGCGCACAGGCCAGCTATGGCCGTAAAGGTGGGCCATTGGTACCTGGGTCCACCACGACTGAAACACAAAATAAGCCTCTTTTTTGGTCAAATCACGCTCTACCACTCCTTTCTGATTCATGTATGGAACCGGATTGTCAGGCCTGATGGGTGTGGAGAAATCCTTGAATGGCCAGTAAGCTGAACCGCTCAGATATGGCATGGTTTCCTGTTCGCGCAGGTGCCAGTCGACCAGATTGCAGAGGTAGGACTCGCTCCAGTCGCCATCTTTCGAGACCCTTGCCGGGCCGCCGAAAAGCGATGCGTCGCCTTTGCGTTCATCTGTGCCAACACCTGTTTCAACCTTTTGCAGCACCTTGTCCGGATTTTCAGAATGACGTCCTGCATGGCTGTCTCCGCCCCACTCGGCATGGAAGAAATGTTTGACCTTTTGTATTTCGGTTTCTGTCGACTGGCGGTATTCGGTATAGATACCCTTGTACCATCCTGCCCAAATGGAAGGTGAATAAACATCCACAATGTCTTTGCAGAAATCGCAGCGACGCATGGCAGTCATGCGGGTAGGATCGAGCGCATGGGATATACTATTCAGTTCTGTGGCAAAGGTCCTGATTTTCTCCTTGTCAAATTCCGGAAAATCACCCGGCCAGTCATTCTCATTTCCCAGACCCCAGATGATGACTGAAGGATGGTTTCTGTGCTGGCTGATCATATCGGCAAGCATATCTTTGGCTTGCTGTTTGTATTTTTCACCACCGATTCCTCCACGGCACCAGGGTATCTCTTCCCAGACAAAAATGCCCAGACTGTCGCAAAGGTTGAGTACGATCCTTGATTGCTGATAATGACCAAGCCGGATAAAATTGACGCCCATTTCTTTCATCATCATCATTTCCTGCCTGATCATGGGTTCGGTCATGGCTTGGGCTACACCGGCATGGTCCTCGTGGCGGTGGGTACCGCGCAGCAACAGCCTGGAGCCATTGAGCAGGAAAGGGCCTTTTTCGGTGAACTCAAAATTACGGAACCCAAATTTTTCCGTGACAGTTTGACTTCCTGCGGGGGTTTCTATCGTGACATTGCAGGTATAAAGGTTGGGACGGTCGGGTGACCACAGGAGCGGCTTTTTGACTGTTTGTGACAGGATTGTTTTTTCACCTTCGAAGTATTCCGTTTCGGAAGACTTTTCCATTATCACCTTCCCGGTAGGATCTTTGATCTCAATTTTCAATCCGGCTTTGCTGAGGTCTGATTTATTGAGGAATTTCAGATTCAGATCCAATTTTGCTTCCAGTCCTTTCGCATCTACTGAGGCATTGATTTGGGCAAGGTCGATGGAAAAGGCCGGTAGATAGACAAGGTTCAGATACCTGTATATTCCACCGTAAACATTGAAGTCAGACATATTGGAAGGGATCATCTCAAGGTCCCTTGAGTTGTCGCAACGGATTGAAAGCGGTATTTTTCCCTTGTAGCTCTCTGATAATTTTGTGTTTTGCTTAAATTCCCTGACTGCATCCGTGATATCGACACTCCATTCGTTGTAACCGCCGACATGAGAGCCAACTTTGGTTGTATAAACCCAGACCTCAGTTTTTTGTCCGGCTCCTTCAAAATGAAGGATTGTGCGGCCATTCGGGTTGGGATTATCCATTGCGATCCGGTTGGTGTACCATCCGGGTCCCTGGTAATAATTCACGTCGGGATCAACGGCATCAGTGGCATTGAAACAGTGAGGAAGGGCAACATCCTCCCACAGCGGAACACTTTCCGGATCGCCCGCTTTAAAGATCCTGACCGCTTCCCAGATTCCGCCAAGGTCTCCTTTCAGAAATTTCCATCCGTCGTTGAGCCTGACCGGCGCTTCTGATCCGGCAGTCAAGGATTTGGAAAGGCCCATCCCCAGGAGGACCAATATCAACATCGCAATTTTTCTCATTTGCAAATTCTTTGTTATTGACATGCCGTTTGAATAGCTTTGATTATAGGAGCCGCAAGCATTTGATATCCTTCCGGTGTATAATGTACATTGCCGGGAATTGAATTTTGAGGATGAACTGTCTCAGATACCTTGTATAAATCAATGACCTGGATGCCTTTTTTATGCATGACTTTCTTCGCCGCCTTGTTGTAAATTGCCGGATCCTCTACCTTTCTGCCTGAAGAGTTTTCCGGAACCACTGTCGTGGTGACGAACATAACTTTTGCATTTGTTTTTTTGAGTCTTGCCACAATCTTGCCAAGGTTTTTCGCATACTGATCCACCGGAACGGTAATTTTTCCAGTCACATTATATTTGTTTTGTTCGTCTTTGTGGACCAGATCGTGCAATCCGAAATTGAACACGATCAAATCCCACTTTTGGGATCCTATCCAAACATCCAGACTGTCGAGGCCTCTGACCGTTGACCCACCATTGCCGGGGTTGTGGATGACGACTATCCCGGGTTCGAGTGCTTTCTGCACAAAAGGAGTATACCCCATGGATATGGAGTCACCGATGATGAGCACATTTTTGGTTTTTTCCGTTGTGGCGCAAAGACACAAAAGAGAGAGCAGCAGGATTGGAATACTTTTGCGAATGTTCATCTTGTTCTTCATGGTAATTTGACTTCTTTTTTTGCTGCTTTTTTAATTTTATTTTTTTCCTTGTTGGCATGGCGGCCGGTTCCATCGCCCTTGTCGATGTATCCGCCTGCAGGATTCAGCCTGTCGAGTTCAATTTGCAAACTCTTGCGTGCTGCAATGGCTTTAGGTTCTTTCGAGTCAGCAGCAACCTGGATTTCCTCAAAGGGTGCTTTACTCATGTCAAATAATTCACCTGCCTGATTGAGTTTCCAGCCGGCATTGCGTACCCAGTAATTGTTGGCAAGCTGAACAAACAGTGAGGTGCGTGGATTTCCTTTTTGCCCGTGTATTTGCGCATTGAAGCTTTGACCGTCCAAAACGGCATCCTTCGGAAGGGTCGCTCCGGCAATCTCGGCAAATGTGGGAAGAAAGTCGGTCGAGCTGATCAAATCTTCTGATACTTTTCCTTTGGGAGTAATTCCCGGCCAGTAAACGATCAGTGGCTCTATACTTCCGCCTTCGAGCATGGACCCTTTTTGTCCGGACAGCCGTCGACCGCCAATGGTAGCGGCATCTGAATGTCCGCCTGCGGTCCCGTTGTCACTGAAGAAAATCAGGATTGTATTGTCACTCAACTTGAGCCTGTCGAGTTCGGTTCTTAACTGGCCTACCAACTTGTCCATGTAAGTGATGTTGTCCTCATAAAAATCCGTCGTGGTTGGTTTACTGTCAGGGGTTCTTAAGATTTCACCATGAACATGCGACATGGAATAATAAGCGAAAAAAGGTTTGTTTTTGTTTTCTGTCAAGAATTTGACCATCTTTTGATGCATCAGGTCAGGCATATACTCATTTTCTTGCAGGATTAAATTAGTACCATCAACCCTGTAGTTTTGTTTTTTTCCGGGTTCAGTCCAATAAACGCCGCTTCCGAAGAACCGGAGATATTGGTCAAAACTAAAGTCTGACGGATCATCCGGAAGTTGTCCCCATTTCCCGATACAGGTGGAAACATATCCTGCCGGTTGGATGTAATACGGGATGGCTTTTTCGGCTTTGGTAAAGACTTCCGAGCAGGCATCCTGGTTGGTGGCTCCGGTCCGGAATGCATAGCGACCCGTAAGTAGTGCCGCGCGGGACGGACCACATAGCGGAGTGGAAAAGGCATGCGTGAAACGCAAACCCTGACTTGCCAGTTTGTCGATGTTTGGAGTTTTATAGCGGTCGGATCCATAACATCCGATTTCCGCGTAGCCTAAATCGTCTGCCAGAATGAAAATAATGTTGGGTTTTTTATTGACCGCATTTCCTTTGGCATTGACATTCTCTTTGGCCGTAATCTGTCCGGTACCTGTCAACATGCCAAAAGCAACAATTCCGGCTGTTTGAAGAAAATTTCTATTTTTCATGAAAGAATTATTGAAGGGTTTATTTCTTTTCTAAAATCTCTTTGGTAATGGCTGCCACTTCTTTCAGCAACAAGGGAAAGGCCGGTTCTGCCATTCCACCATGGTTAAATCCCTGAAGTTCGTACAGGGTAGTTTGGGTATGGCCGCTTAGTTTCATCATTCGCAGCAGATAGGCATTTTCTTCGTACCGGCCGAGTAACTCCTGTTCCCTGTCACCGGTAATCAGCAACATCGGCGGTGCGTCTGCGCGGACAAAATAGAGCGGAGCATACTTGTCGATGGTAGGTTGTGTATTTTTGATGCCTTGTTCTTTCCGTATCGTGAAATGCGTGATGGCTTGTCCGCTGAATGGAATAAGCGCAGCAATGCTGTTCGAGTCAATATTGTACTTAGCCAACCAGGTCTTATCAAGTGTAATCATCATTCCCAGGTAGCCCCCTGCCGAATGACCTGAAATAAAGATCAGGTTCTTGTTTCCTCCGTATTGGCTGATGTGGTTGAAGACCCATGCAACAGCTGCTGCCGCATCCTCAATGTAGGCGGGTGCCGTAACCTTTGGGGATAATCGGTATTCGACTCCGACCACAGCATAGCCTTTGTTCATCAGAGCCTCCGGTATTTGCTTCTTGCCTCCTGTCAGACTTCCGCCATGAAACCAGACGATTGTTGGAAAATCCTTTGCCTCTTTCGGATAATAAATGTCCAGCGTGCACTGTGTGGCCAGGTATTCATCCTTCTCCTTGACAGGATCATTGTAATAGTGAATGTCCTTTTCTGTGCCGTATTGCTGCTGGGCTTTCAGACACAAATTACTTAGAAGAAATAAAAAGAATATCAGTCTTTTTAGGGTGGTCATCATCGTTTGATTTTCTTTCATGATCACTTAATTTGTTTTGGTTTTGCGCCGTTATTCCATGGCCAGGGTTTTGCCTTGATCCGAATGGCTTCCTTTTCCCATTTTTCAGCCATCTCCTTTAACCTATCGGGATAGATTAAGGCCAGATCGTTCGTTTCGGACGGATCTTTGTTGAGATCATACAACTCCCATGCATTTTCATCTTCAGGAGTAAATTTTTTCTGATTCTTGACTCTGGCAACCAGTTTCCAGTCACCCATCCTGAGCGCACGATTGGCAGAATGCTCCCAGAAAATGAATTCTCGACTCGTGGTTTTGTTTTTGAATGCAGGCACCAAACTTATGCCTTCAAGTGGCTGAATGGCATTGTTGTCAAAAACAGCAGGATACTTTGCACCTGTAATTTCGAGACAAGTCGGAACAATGTCAATCAGGTGAGACAATTGTCCGGATATCATTCCTTTTGCCGGGTTTCCTTGCGGCCAATGAATGATGAGGGGCGATGCAATGCCACCCTGGTGTACGTACTGCTTGTACATTCTGTAGGGCGTGTTGCTCACATTCGCCCATTCGGGTCCGTAGGCCATCCATGCGTCGGCATTGCCTGCCATCACTCCGCGTCCGCTGCGAACGAAACGCCCGTCGCGAGTATATAAGGGTTTTTTGCTCAGATTGATGGAATCATAGGATGTTGGTTTCAAAACCAGTTCTTCGGCTGTTGGAGGTATTTCCGGCAGGTCAGAACCTTGAGGTTCGGCGCAGCCTCCATTGTCCTGCATGAAAAAGATCGCCGTGTTTTCAAGTTCTCCTTTTTCCTCAAGGGCAGTGATAATCCTGCCAATACCCTGGTCCATGATGTCGATCATGGCAGCGTAAACCTCCATACGGCGAACCTGCCAGGCTTTCATCGGCTCGTCTTTCCAAGCCGGTACTTCTACACTCCTTTTGGACAAGACACAGTTGCTGCTGATGATGCCCAGTTGCTTGAGTTTGTTAAACCTCAGCACGCGCAAGGAATCCCAACCAATATCATATTTTCCTTTGTATTTGGCTACCTCTTTTTCGGGAGCGTGCAATGGCCAGTGTGCAGCAGTGTAGGCCACATAAAAGAAGAATGGCTGGTTTTTAGGATGCTGGCGAATGAATTTAACCGTGGTATCACTGATGGCATCCGTATAATAAAAATTCTTGCCGGGAGGAACGAAGGTGTTGTTGCTGATGAGAGTTCCCGGGTCATAATAGTTCCCAGAGCCATTCAGTGTGCCGAAATACCTGTCGAATCCACGCTGAAGCGGCCAGTTCTGCTTGTTGCCATTGGGTGCAATGTCTTTGGCGATGTGCCATTTGCCGGTCATGTAGGTGGCATATCCTTCCTTCTTGAGGATCTGGGCCAGGGTTACAGAATTCTTACTCAGATCGTCTCCGTACCCTGGTTCCGGATAATTCTCGGATGCCAGATTACCCATGTTCGCCTCATGCGGGTACAAGCCGGTCAAAAGTGAGGCACGACTCGGACTGCAGCGTGCCGTGTTGTAAAACTGAGTGAACTTGATGCCGTTTTTGGCCAGTCTGTCGAGATTGGGTGTCTTAATTTCTGATCCGAAGCAGCCAATGTCAGAATATCCCATGTCGTCACTCAGGATGACCAGGATGTTTGGCTTTTTAGCGGATTTATTTTGTGCTTCAAGGCTCATGGAAGCCATACACAAACCGGCCACCGACATGTAAATGTATGCTGCTGACGGTGATGTGGTTCTTTTATTTCTTCTCATAGGATTGATGTTGTTAATAAATTTGCCTTCTTATTTTTTATTTGATGATAGTTCTATCGGTATTTTCCATGACAATGGATGTTATTTACCCGCTAAACCGGTCTTTATCACTGTTTCTTGTTGGATCCGGTCTGACTGAACCTGACTTCTGCGATGCCAATGCCCAATTCTCCCGCAATGGAATAGAGAAGATAGATCTTTCCCTGGTCTTCAAAGATGGCAGGATCTCTCAGTTCCCTGACTGATTTTTTAGACGCTCCATCCACCGACTTCCTGATTGGATTGTTGACCCCTTCGTAATCGTATTGTGGTTCCATGACCGAAAGCGGAGCAGTGGCTTCCCAGCTTTTCCAGTCTTTGGTCAGATGAATTTGTGAATACAAAATATGTTCGGGCGCATCACCTATTCTCGAATAAAAAATGTGCAGGATATCGCCTTTTTGGAGGAGAGCCAGATGCCGGAGATGAAAGGCTCCGGACGGATCATTCACCAAACGGTAAGGATTGGGTCCCTTTTCAAATTTTGTCGCGCCATCGGCAGATCTGTACAATCCTTTTTTCGACATGGCATAAAATTGAGCATCCCTTTTGAATACCCTGAAATAGGATTCTCCGAGAATCTCATGTTCGGGCTGAAAATCGATACCATTTTTGGAAACGGCCCTTAGTGTTACTTGTGGCGTATCCTTTCCTTCAGGGGTTTTGCCGGCTGAAATATGAAAATACATCACCAACTCTTTTTTGACAGGATCGACCATTAGATCCGGTGAGGCGATGTGCTTGACCGGTAATTGGATGGTCCCGTCATCGAAAATGCAATCTTCCCGCTTCAGGGTACCCTTCTCATAGATTTTCCAGGGTCCCTCAGGTTGATCGGCATAAGCAAGGCGGATGTATTTCCCCTGGTGATGGGCAAAGTAGAGGTAGTATTTTCCCAGCGGGGATTTGATCCAATCGGGGACTTTGATCATAGACGGGCCATTGATGTTATCGCCATCTCCGGCGGGAAGCATTTCCGGTGTGATGATCGGATTGACTTCCAGTCGGGTAGCCACTGCCTCCTGAGCATAACCTTTCGATATATTGATCAGGAGGATGGAGAAAAGTGTGATTAGTTGGATCCAAGAATATCTTCTCATCTGAGCTTCGTTCTTTTTAGTTGGTTTTCCTCATTTGTGAATTCAAAAAAGCCACCATCTTGCTGTTTAAATCCCTGACAACAGCATCGTAGTTGGTTTCATTGACCACATTCACTGTTTCATTCGGATCTTTCTTGTAGTCGTACAACTCGCTCGCGACAACCAGCTCCTTGCTGAAAGGTTTGTAACTCCGGTAACTGTCCTTCAGCCAGATGGTGTATCGGAATTGGCCGGTTCTGATCGAATATCCCATAAATTGCCCATCCGACCAGCCCAGTCTTTCGGTATCCAGTTTGTCGCGGGTACGCGGATATTGGCTGACAGAATAATCCTTGACAGACATTTTTGGATTCTTCATCACAGGAACGAGGCTCTTCCCATCCAGATGGGTCGGAACCGGAATGCCCGAGAGGCTGCAGAGGGTAGGGAATATGTCAATGAATTCAGTGGGTGATTTGGTTTCGGACGGATTGATTCCTGGCGCTGAAATGATCAGCGGGGCATGGGTAGCCTGCTCGAAATTGGTGTGCTTGCACCATAGGTTGTGGTCGCCGAGATGCCAGCCATGGTCACCCCAGAGAATGACAATCGTATTTTTCGATAATCCAAGCGAATCCAAGGTTTGCATAAGGATTCCGACCTGCGCGTCGGTGTAGGAGGTTGCGGCATAATAGCCGTGTATCAACTCTTTCTGCTTGTCGACGGGCATATCGAGTCCGACTTTTTGGTCAGAGAAGGAGGAGATTTCGGGTATGTCGGAATAGGCATATAATTCTGCGGCCGTGTGGTAGGCCATGTCCGGACTGTTTTTTGCCTTTTGCTGAAAGGGTGCGAGCGGCATTTCATCTCTTTTGTACAAATCCCAGTATTTCTTGGGTGCGACAAAGGGTAAATGGGGTTTGGTTAATCCAACGCCAAAGAAAAACGGCTTGCCATCCCTGGCGAATTTTGCCAGTATCTCTTTGGCATGCAGGGTATTCGCGCCATCACTGTAGGCATTGTCAGGAACATCCACACATTCGACCGAAGGTTTGATAAATCCGCCAACATAATCTGCAAGTTCCTTTCCCTTCAATCCCTTTGCCACTCCTTCCGCATTGTATTTTCTGAACAAGGCCTTGGTTTCTGGTTTTTGATACTGACCTTCAGGACTTCCGGTTGAAACCGGATAGTATTTGTCGGATTTTTTGAAATAGGGAATGCTCCAGGAGGGCTTGTCCAGATCTTCATCGACACAACGGGAATCAAAAATCTTGCCGATACCGGCCGTCTGGTATCCATTGGAGATAAAATACTGCGGAATGGAAACAATGTCAGGATTAATGTCACGCATTTTAGTTTTCAGGTCCCAAACGCGGGTATAATCGGGTCGCATTCCCGTCATCAAACTGGCGCGGGTGGGGCCGCAGACGGCTTGCTGGCAGTAGTTTTGAAGGAAAACGGTTCCCTGCGCAGCGAGCCGGTCGATGTTTGGCGTTTTAACCAACTTATCTCCATAACATCCAAGAATGGGTTTCAAATCATCGACAGCGATAAAAAGGACATTCATCTTTTTTTCCTGTCCATGGAGTTGAGTCAAACTCAATCCTATCTGGGCTATCACGCTGATTGATAAAGTTAATTTGTTCATGTGTTTGTAATTCAGTTATTTAGTTTCCTTTTTTAGCAATCTCAATATCATATTTGACTTCGCCCAGCAAATTGGCCCATGAAAATCTGGCCAATGGTCTGGAATTTCCACTATCCACGTATTTTTTGTTCAAATGTACCAAGGAGATATCGTCCATGTATTTCCCGGTAAGGGTAACCACCTCTTCCCAGTAGCCCAGCGCAGATTCGAGGTGCCGGATACTTTCAGCCTGTTTATGTTGATCCCCCGACGTTCTGAATTGTTGCAGCGCCGTGCCTCCTTTCAGTTTCTCGCTAAAATAGAGGCTGAGGTAGCTCCAGGTTTTGATGTCATCGATTTCGTGAATTAACGTTGGATTCTTGGTCTCCATTTTTCCGAGCAATTTCAGCGCTTTTTCACCGTTTGCTCTCAGTTCAGCGGCCAGTTGCAACGGAGTAATTTTACCTGAGTTCTTATATTTTCCGGAAACAAAGTCCTTGATGGAGATGAGGGTGGTGTCGAGCGTTACGGTTCCAATAATTTCATTGACAGAGATGAAGGGTGAAATACCGTCGTAGAGGCATTTGAGAGAAGAGGGCGCATTGGCCAAAAATCCCTCCGAATAGAGCGTGAAATCCCAGGACGAGGCATAAAAGGAGGCAAGTTTCAGCGGCATTTTATCCGCCAGTTTGTGGGCTTCCACGAGTTTGTTGCCGAATGAAATGTCATACTTATGATTGAAACTGTGGGCGAAGATTTCATCCTTCGTTTCCGGGTTGTACATCAACCTGCCCCACACCTGGTAGAAAAGCCATTGTTTCTCGAATGCATATTTCCAGGTCAGGTATTTCCCGGGTTTGGTGATGTATTCTTTCGCGGGGATATAGGTCTCGGAGCCGATCAAATATCCGCCTACAAATTCCTGCGTATTCTTGTGGATCAATTCCCTGACAAAATCCGGTTCACCCCACCGTAGCACGAAGAAGTCTTCATTCCGGATGGTGTAAATCATTTTGTAGTTTTTCGGAAGCGGATCCCAAAGCGATTTGGACCTGGATCCTCCATGGATGTACATCAGATCGGGAGTTGCGTGACCATGTGACCAGTTGAACTTCACATCGACATATACTGTTCCGAGTTTGGAGGCATTTTCTTCCACAGCCTTTCTGGTCATTTCAGGGGCCGGATGGGTGTGGGCGCGGATGATGAATTCGAGGTTTCTTCCCGCATTTTTTATCTCATCAAAATAGGTATCCACAATCCAGTCCTGCCAGTGCTGCTCATCAACTCCCTCCATCCGTTCATTCTGGCTGACGCCGATCCCGGTAAGTTCAGGATACTCCTCTATCAATTGGCGGATACTTTCCCTGGTATATAGTTGAATGACCGGAGAATAATCCCCTTTTCCAATGAAGTTTTTCCCCGGGTAATCATCGAGGCAATATTCGGCCAGATGGTATTTCTTTGCAAATGCATCTGAAACCATGATATTCCAGTTAAATACATAGGTTTTGATCCCTCTGTCGGCCGCAAGTTTGAACAATCCATGCCAGAATTTCTGCCAATCTTTCAGTTCTGAGTCATTGTAAGGGCATGCATCGGGAAAACTTTTAGCCCTGATCATATAGGAGAAAGGATGCAGATTCCACAATGTTAAGGCATTGAAATGGTTTTCGGCCATCATGTCCAGAAATTTCTCCCAGTATTTTAAATCCCTGACGGTCGCTTCGTGAAGCTGAAGACTTTCGTCGGTCCGGTAGGAGTTCCAGGGTAAGTTGAATTTGATACCGCGGATCTTCAGTGCCGGATTTATTTTCTTTTCGCTGATGCTGGTAACCGACTTCCCCATCTGAAGCTGTTCCGCAACATCAAGGATTCCATACATGGCTCCTGTCTGGTCAGGAGAAATGATGGCAATTTTATTTTCGAGAAGTTTTTTGATGACAAAACCTTCGGGCTTGATGGAGGTGAATTCTTCGGCCAAATTGAATTTGTCAATTAGCACTTTTGAAGTCAGAACGAGGATGTCTGCCAGTTCGGGACTCTTTTCGTGGATCAGATTCATCTCCAGCTTCAGCTTTTCCATGCCAAAACTTTGTTGTGGACTTTCTGCCTGAAAGAATATTTTCACCTCCGGCAGTTTTGCTTCTCTCTTGCCATTGGCAATAAGCTTCGCTTGCATGGACAGGAGAAGTAGAAAAAGTCCCAAAATTCTGACGGTGGTCACTGTTATTTTTCCCATTGAATTAATGCGTCGTAATTTTTGGTTCAAGTTGATGAATCCTGGAAAGAATGGATTTCAGATCAGTAATTTTATCGGAAGGGTAGGGGTAACTGTACAGATACCAGTTTTCTGTGAACGAAACTTCTTTTCCCGGGTCGATTGTTTCCATTGGTCCGATTGGCTCGATTTCGCACATAATATCCCTGTAAAAGACACAAGCTGTGCTGGCAGCCATTTCACCGTAGATGCGACCCGGATAGACCGGATATTTTTTGATGAATAGCTGGTTGTCCCTGGTGATGTAGGCCAGCCACCCTTCGTTGCTGTCGGTTACGATTTTGGGCTGAACAGGAGGTGCCACGATCTCCATTATTCCTTCCCGCATCCGGATACTGCCTTCATTTTCAGGCGTGAAATTCATAATGTTACCTGGTCCGTACATGATGTATTTTTTGGGATACCGGCTTTGCGGGTTGACGGGCAGGAGTGAAATACCGCTTCCTTTCACGAATGTGCGGCTCCAGTGACAATAGTTTTTGGTTGAATTGCCTGTGTTTTTAATGATTTGCGTAAATTCAAGACGGCTTCCTGTTTTCGCCAGTTTAAATTTGCGGATCAGTTGCACTCCGGTGGCAGTATCTTTCTGACTGATCATTTCTGCCTCCCGCTCTCCGGTAATGCGGGTTTCCCATTTTCCGAAAAAGAGCGCGGGGTGAGGTGCGATGGTTTTTTCGGGACCTATATCAGACCTGCCACCCGATGGATGGATGTATTTTCCCGGTTCGTAAATTTTTCCATCTTGCGCATCCTCGACATACAAAACGTTTTTGCCATTGAGCTCATAGGCAAGAACCCTTCCTCCCAGATTGGGTTCAAGGACAACACGGACTGAATCGTTGGATAATTCAATGCAGTTCGGATAGTTTCTTTCCGTGACCGTGCGTGTTCCCCGAAACTGCGCCATCCCCTGAGAGGATAAAAACAATCCGATGCAGATCAAAAGGGTCAATCGCTTGCTCATGATTTTAAAGTTGGTTTAGTTTGTATTCGATAACAATGTTAAAAAGTGGTGTATCCGTGCTCAGATTTTTGACGACGTGTACCATGGGCTCGGCAAATTTAGCCGTATTGGGAACCTGGATGCCCCCCCCCGGCGTCCCGTTAGGTTTAAACCTTGGGTCGGTGAGTTGAACGAGGTTCAAACGCACAACCACCCTTTGCGCATGGCTGTGTAACTCGCGGGTATCTCCCGGTGCAAGCCTTTCTTCAAATATCCTGATTTGTTCATCTTCATAGATGATGGTATTTTTCACAGGTTCAAGCCATCTCTCGGGTTTGGACAGGGGCGGATGATTGCTTCTGAAGGCTACTTCAAAATAGGAACCGGAGGGTGATTGATAGGATTCATTGGCCTTGAAGGCGGCAATTTTTCCCCGTTTCAGTTGGAGGATGCCTCTGACACTTACTATTTTTGTATCATTCAGCGCGACAATGATTCTTGTTTCAAAACCCGGAGTTCCGGCTGCGGTGCATGCAGCATGATTGTGGAGGACCCTGACATAATCATTGTCAATGGAGATAGAATCCGAAAGTTTTTCCATTTCAGCAGGCTTTGCTTTTCCTTTAACAAATGCTTCAGAATTCCTGTTCTTTTGACTCATGGAAGCGAGAAAGGTAAAAAACTGCATTTTTCTGACAGAGTTGATACCCCAGTCGACAGGGATACTCTGGTAACCTTCCTTGAAAGTTGAATCTCCCGCAGCAAGCGTTTCTCCTCTTTTTCTAAAATCGAAATATCCCCAGGATACGCCGGCTGTCAATGCTGCCACCATATTGTTGACAGGCTTTTCAAAGTCATAATGATCATCCTCATTAAACAGGATGGGCATGGGATGATAGCCTGTCACTTTCCTCGTTTCGGCTGCCATTTGGGTGATTAGGGCAGGATTCTCCGCGCCATTTCCATGGAGAAGCAGAAAATCGGCAGACTTCACCACGTTGGGATGAGGAATGTGCCGCCCGCCATAACTTGTTGAAACATAATAGCTGTAGCCGGATTTTGGATCTTTCCTGTTTTTGGCCAATTCGATCAGCTCATGGATTCGATCGGGTTGGAGAATGGCATGATCGTAGGATTTTGAATTGCATTCGTTGTTGATTTCAAGGATCACATTCCGGTAGCCTTTTTGAAGCAACCAATCGACTGTTTTGGTCACTGCATTTTTTACCGCGGTTTCATCCTGAAGATGTTCGTCCTGTCCAAAATAAAACAGACCAAGAATCACCACCATCCGCTCCTGATCGGCTTTGTTCAGTATTCGCTCCAGTCGATCAAAATATTCCCTGATGGGTTGACCATCCTTCTGAAAACCCGGATTTATCCAGCCTTTGTTGCCATATCCAGTTGGACTTCCACCCTGAATATTGAGGGTAAATGCAAGTAAGCCATGTTTTCTCCAATCAGGAATGGCAGCAACAAATTCATCGGTGTTTCTGTTTGGATCCCATACACCTGTATCCGGATATTTCCATAGTTGGCGTGTTTCAGGATTCAAATCATCAAAGATCCCCTGAACCATTCTGGAATTGGGCAGTAGTCCTTCGAGGGAAACGCCGTTCAGGGTCTGCCCTTTTAAGGTAATTTCATGGTTAATGTAAAATTGTTCGCCTTTGATCTGAACCGTCGTTCTGGTTTGCGCCCCGGCAAAGGAAAAGCCTGCACAGAAACTAAGAATCATGCAGTAACGGACAAGCCGGAAAGTGGTCCCTGATTTGGTATTTGAATTTGCGACAGATCGGGTGGTGAAGTATGAATTTCCTTTTCTCATGGCTTAATCAATTCAATTGTTGTGAAGATAGGCAGGACCGGTATTCTGAATGCCTGCATAAGGATGAACCATTGCTTTTCCGCCAAACTGAAAACAACCAGGCTCTTTTTTGTTTTTGGTCACTGGGCGATGGTTTTGCATGATATCCAATTCGATTTTCGGGTCGTCGTCCTTGTCCGGTATATCAAGTATGGAATACGTCGTGGCAATATTTTTGGGGTATGGAATAGGATTGCCGGGCTGAAGATATCCTAAGCTATTCATTTCTAATGCGGTAGTGGTTTTGAAAAATCCTGAAGGGAAAGGCAAGGGCAATTCTGACTGAACTGCATTGTTGTCGAACGTCTCTTTACCAGTCAGATCGCTCAGAATTGATGTGGTTAAATTGGCAATCAGATTGTTGCAAAAGCGTACCATTTTTGGCTGAAAGTCGCCTTTGCCTCCGAGCTTGATCGTGCCGGACCCGGTGAATGAATTGTGGGCAATGACAATATTTTTCAGAGGGTCAACCTTGTAATTTTCGAGCCGGATGGCAAAATCGGCTCCTGTGCTGAAATAATTGTTGTAAACCATCAGGTTCTGACCTTCCTTGATCCGGATTCCTGCGCCATGGAGGAAGAAATTACCATACACCACATTGTCTCTTCCGTGGCGGAGCGTAAGGTGAGAGCCATTGTTGCCGTCAAAAGTATTGTAACGGAATATGTTTTCGCGTGCCTTGTTGGAGATGATTTCTCCATCACCGTTGCAACGGGTAAAATAGCAATATTCGACGATCGTCCGGCTGATAAATTTGGACTGGTAACTGTAACCGATCCGAAGGGCTTCCATCCCATAATCACCTCCGGAATTTTCGGGTGCAGTGTGGTTTTTGAACGAACAATAGCGGATGATGTGGTTTCCCGGATGAATCGAATCCACGGCTACCTGAAAAATGGAAGTACCCTCCTTGCCTGCTGGGGCAGGTGGTTTATTCTCGAAATTGCAATTTTCAACCGTGTTATAGGACCCTTTGGAGGTAAGGTGAAGGAAATAGTGGGAATGATAAGCCGAAATATTCATTTCCCTTACCAGGATTCGGTTTCCTGAAACTTCAACGACATCTCCATTGATAGAGCCATCCTTGAATTGAAAACCCGAAAAAATCACCCTGTCGGCAGAAATCCTGACACTTGACGAACCGGTGAAGGTAACCATGCCTGATTTCTCGGCCTGCACCACCAATCCGTTTTGGTTGATGTTCCAGGTAACATCTGCATACAAACCATTCTCCCAACAGACCGTATCCCCCGGGTCTGCAGCCTGAGAAATGCGGTCGTATTCAGTGACTGATTTTATCCGGAAGGACTTTGCATAACTTAAGCTGCAATTCAATCCGATGGCTAGGAGAATGGCAAAGAATCGCAATGGTAGGTTCATTGTTTTTTGTTGTATTTTCATCTTGCGCTCCTGCTGATGGTGTTTTCAGAAATCTCATAGGTTATTTCCCTGGAATTGACCCGGCAGATGATTTGTTGCTTTTTCCCGTTCTCCCTGAGTTCTGCCGTCACTTTACCGGAGCCGGCAGGGATGAACAGGTGGCCGATCAAGTTGTCACCCGTTTTTGCTGATACTGTGGTGCTGAAATACTTGTACCAGGAGGAAGGTTCGCTGCTCTTTAAAGAAACATTGGGTATTCTTCCGGTTTGAATGTCAAATGGGGCATTGCTGAAAGGAATCACCTCCATCGCTGAATTTTCTGACTGCAGCAGTATTTGCTTGTCCTTTTGGGTGAAATTGACCCCCGGCTGAAATCTGGCTTCAATTTTGGCACCAACGGCACAGCTTACCTGGTCAAAAACCAAGGTGAAGTTGTTCTCCTTATCGAGAATTATCCTTCGTGTCCAGTGTTTTAATTCTTTCCCGGGGTAGGCTTTGGTGGGATCCATTGTTACGTAATCCCATGACTGGCTGGTTTTAAAATCCAGAATTTTTCCACCTACGCCCTCTTTCCATTTTTGATCTTTGTATTTAGCTTCAGTTTGTTCTTCTCCATTCACCAGTATCAGGTTATGTCCTTTGCTGGAGGCTTTTGGGTACTCCCATCTTAATTCCCCGAAATATTTTTCATCGTAGCCTGCCCCTTTTAACTCACCGATGAAGGACTGTCCCATCCAGGTCAGGTTGAAGGTGCCGCAATCGAGATGTCCATGATGCGGGTCATCATTCATCCCGGCTTTACACGCAATGGTGATATTTTCAGGATCGAAATTTTTTCGCATCACCGCCCAGTCGATCCCTGTGAAATATTTTGAGAATTCAGTTGGCTCTTTGGGTTTCACGTCCGGAACAGGCCATATCAGGTCAAAAATGTCATCCTTCGATTTGATGAAATTCTTCCGGTACCAGGCGGCGTCTGTCGAACCAGTTTCCGTTGTCAGCTTATTGATTAACCAGCTTGCACCCACCGCTTCGCCTCCGCTGTCGCAAAATCCTGCAGTGATTCCAAACAGTGCGAAATCGCAGGGATGAGCAATTACTTTTTTATGCTTGAATAAATTGATATTTCCGGAAGTCATGCGTTTGAGTGCTTCATCGAAAAAGACACTCTGGTCCATGGCGAAAGCCCAATATCCCCGGCCTTCCTGCCAACCCCCATTTTCTCCCAGATTTTCATAGACATTCCAAACACCTTCATACGAACGTGCTACGACATCCGTCAGCCGGGGGTCTTCATTCAGGAGTGCAAGGGCGGTAATCCCCAAACTGGAATGACAGATGGCCGACCAGTTGCACTTATAGGCTGTCGCCCACCAGAAGTATTCATAGTTTCCCCGGGTTAGTGTGATGGCTCTCTCCAGAAGTGCCCCTCTGATCCGGTCCTGCTGGTAGCGCGTCATCCCGTTATAAATCCAGTCATAAACGATGGCAAGATTTTTTGCGTACTGACTGGCGGTGATATCATAGGAAAACACCACCTGGTCATCTTTCACATTAAAAGGCCAGACCCGGGAATAAATAATTTCAAAATAATGGGCCCTGTTGATCCATGAATCAAGATTGCAGATGTTTTCAGCGTATTCGTAAGCCTTTTTTGCATATGCCTCATCTCCGGTCATTTGGTATAAAAATGCCAATGTCATTGCCCCGTCGCTGTTCCAGGTCATGTATTTCCGGTATTCATCCTCGCCGGAGAATCGGGTATGGATGTTCTTTTCCGGAATTTTCTTATCCTCTGGTGCAAACAGATATTTCCTTCCTTCCCATAGAATTTTCTCAAAAACTTCAGATTCGGTTTGCGACGCCTTGATTCTGATCAGCATTTTTTGCTTTTCTGCTTCGTCAAAAAACAGATATGGATGAGTCCGTTTCGTTTTGGAAAGATCCTTTGTCGAACCAATAAAATCGGGCTGAGCCAATAGTCCGGCAACTGAGAGGTGAATCAGGATCAGGGGCAAAAGGAATTTTTTTAGCATAAAAAGGGGATTGGCATAAAATGATGAAATCTTGCAAGGAAATTCATGAAATTAATTATTCAATTAATTGAAATGTAAATAGTTAGAGCGCTTCTTTTCGGATTCTGAAAGGTATTAAATAATTTTTGTAAATGTGGCAGCTCCCCGGGTAATGTATCGGGGAGTCAACCTGCAAAAGTAGATTCGTGTCGCCTTTGTGAAATTCTAATTCCAGAGTGTGCTATTTTATTGTAGGTGAAAGATATAGCATCTTTAATTTGAAGAACATCACAAAGGCGAAACGAATATTTTGGTCAATTGAATGGGAATCTAATTTTTAATTATTTTCCTGACATCGCGGTCTGTTGTTCCTGCAATCTGCAGAAAATAGATTCCTTTAGGAAGTGCGGAACCGGCATTGTTATTTCCATCCCAAACTACGCTGTAGTTCCCTTCCGATAATTCTCCACTGACGAGTACCCTGGATACCTGCCCCAAAGAATTGAAAACGCTTACCTCTACCTTTTGGGCCTTTTTCAGGCTGTAATAAACAGTAGTCTGACTTGGAAACGGATTTGGGTAGCTATTATCAATACTGACTTCTTCGAGGCTCAGCGATTTTAATGCTGCACTTTTTTGAACGATTCCCTGCGCCCACTGTGCTTTGAGTGCCGGCCACGCGTTCAGGTCGCCTACAGGGTAACCATTGTCACCGGCTTTGTAGGATTTTGAAGTAGTCGAATAGGTTACATCCCATTCGTACGGATAAAGTTCGGAGAAATTGTTTGGAAATACGGATGCTTTCGGATGCGTTACCCAATAGGTTAAAAAATTGTATAGCGCTTGTCCTGAAGAAGCATTTTTGAAAGTCAGCTCTTCGGCAAAATAGGCCTGAGGCAATGTTGCCCCGACAAACTTGATGATGGCATTGTTAATTGGACGAACAACACCTATAGAGTCACCGGGAGGAGTAAGGCTGAAGAAGTCATTGAATTTCTTCTCGAAATAGATGTTGTTGTTTCTCATTTCCACAGTTGCCGTTTTCAGGTTGGCAGAGAGACTGTCGTGGGTAATGACGGCAAAAGCCTTGTCTGGCTGCATTTGTTCTGTTCTCCATCGGGCAGGGAATCTGTCGCCGTGCGTCAGAGGATTGGCAAAGACATTGTTGGTAATGACCGCGACTTTTGTTTTCCCAAGCTGAATACAACCATGGTATCCCTGAATGTTGACGATGGTATTGTGATCCATCTTGAAATAGTTGATAATGGGAGCCATATTCCTGAATACACGGTCGGTCATGTTGTACATGGTGCAGTTCTGTATCACTACGGTATCCACGGTTCCGGTATTCCTGAGGTCTACGGCCCGTCCGTTTCCACCGAGAGAGATCTGATGACCCATATTGCCTATCACACAGTCGATGTAATAGAGTTTGACTCCATCGACCTGCACTGCAAGGGCACCACCCCGGTCGTTGCTGATACGGCATCCCTTAAAGATGCAACGGTAGTTTTTGCCGTACATATTGAGGATTCTGTTGGCCAGGGTGCCATTGGAATGCTTTCCGTCAATCTCGATATTTTCCAGGGTGAAATTTTGACGGGCTGTGATCATATTAGCGGAAGCTCCTGCACTGTTCAGTGTGTGAAAAATGATAGGCATGGTTCCGGTACCTGCCTCTGCGCGGATGTAGAGGTCATAATCGGCACTGTTGATGGTGGAGGTTTCCAGGTAGACCTGGCCTCTTTTTAATTCATACACCACATTTTTATTGGTCAGACGGTTGGGGGCATCTGCATTGATCGCATTGAAGATCTGATCATAAACGAGGGGTTGTCCCGGTGTAATTCCGGTGATGGAAACGACTCGTTGCTGGGCATTGGTTGATTGAAGCAGGAGGAAAAATGCTCCCAGCAAAAATAACTTACTATATATTGTTCTCATTTGATTACTGTTTTATGTAAAATGAAATAGACAGGTGATCTTACTGAAGATTGATCTCAATGCCAAAATCAGCCGAAAAACCATACATGTTTTCGTAGGTAGGGTAGGCAGAAGTATACCTGTAACCTTTTTCGGTTGCGTTGGTCAAATTGTTCAGATTCACTAAGAGGCTGAAGTATTTATTGATTTTCTGCTTGGCAGTAACATCAAATCGCACATAGGCATCCGTGTATCGGTTATATCCCAGTTGATCGGTATTTGGATTGATGCCGGTAAGCCTGTTTCCCTGGTAACTCATCGAAACTCTCGTCGAGAAACCTTTGTAATCGTACCCCAGGAAGGTGTTGGCAGTGAAGTCGACCTGAGATGGCATCCTGCTTTTTGTAAGCTGGAAATAGGATTTCGTGAAATCAACCACCAAGGTAGGCCTGACATTGTTGTACATCACAATATCTTCTATTTTTTTCCAAACCATGTAATAGGTGCTGGACCACAAACGGGTGAAGTTGACCCCAAAAGCAAATCGGTTGAAGGGTTTTGGCAGGAAATTGAAGTGTGTTTTGTAATCAAATTCTATTCCTCTCACATAGGAATCCGCGAGATTGGTGTAGTCTTCATTCAGGTCGAATGATTGCGGTGGAAGGCCGTTTTTCACGGCATCTTCAGGTGAAAGGGTGCCGCTTATGCCATAGAACATGTCGTAAATTCTTTTGCTGTAGCCACCTACTGACAACAAGCCAAACTCTCCGGTATAGAAAGTAACGGAAGCATCATAATTCCATGCTGTGGCATGCTTCAGGTCAGGGTTTGCCTTGCTGACACTGTAGTTTCCGGCATTGTACCTGAACCGTGGGATCAGCCACATGTAATTCGGACGGGTCAGTGTCCTGGCTGCAGAAAGCCTGATGTCCATCCATTTTGTTGGGGTAATTTTCAGATGTGCACTTGGTAGCCACTCTCCATATTTTTGAATTGTAGTATCCGGTTCAAAATATCCGCTCAACCCCATGGCTCCATTGACTGAGGAATAAACGCCATGATAGGTATTGTTTGAATATTCATAACGGATACCCGGGATGAAGGTAATCAGATCTCCATAATTCAGTTTGACCATGAGGTAGCCTGCTGCCAGTGTTTCGTAGGTGTCATAATTAAGTTCCGCATTACTGGGATCACTCACATATTCCGACATATGGTAGGTATGCCAGTCTCTGATCTGACCCTCCTGAATATTTGGAAACATATTGTAAGTATCATTCAGAAGGGGAACATTGGTTTGTTCGGTAAAGTTTGACATTTGAATATTTCTGTTGGCCGTAACTGCAAGTTTTCCGCGTGGATCATTCTTGATAGCCAGATCTGTCAGGGCGGGTTTCAGATAGTATTGTTGGTCGGAAAAGAGAACACCGCTACGCTTGCGGCTTTCGGTCTGGTATTTTCCTCCAAATTTGAAATAGCCGGCAATCTTTTCACCCAATTTTATAGGGACTTCGAAATCCAGTTTGGCGGTATAATTCGTCTGGGTCAATGTATCCGGAGTCCAGGTGGATGCTCTCAGAAAGGAGAGTGTATCTTTTTTCTGATTGGTGCTATTGAAGACAATGTTTTTTGCATAAACCTGAGGGTCAGAGATGTTTGTGCCAACCACTGCCGCATTTAAGCCGTAGGGTGCTCCCAAATCGAAGGTCAGATTCATGTCGTAAGGGTTCTGATTGGTCGTTTGTACCCTCGTCAGACTCCAGTCCATTTTCAGTTTGCTGAGATTCAGTACACCACCCAGGGTGCTGTTGAGAGAAGTTGTTGTGCTTTCGTCGACACTTGCCGTATGGATTAACTCGCCATTCCGGTTGATGTTTTTTGTTTGGGTAAAGCTGGTTCTGGGGGAGGAGTTGAGGATATTGGTCATATAGATGCTACCATTGTTGAATTGATAATCCAACAAAACCAATCCGCCATAACGTTTGGTAAGTTGCTTCTTTTCTGTGAGAGTGATCCCATCCACATAGAAGGAATCTGCTTTTTCTGCATTTGGGTTGAAGTAAGCGATGTCCAGACTTTGGGCACTTCTGTCGCGTTGTTCATAATTTACCTGAGCCATTACACCAAATTTTTTGTCGAAAAAGCGGTGAGAAAAGTCCCATGAAGCTTTGTAATTACCAACTTTTTGATACAAATTACTGTAACCTCCATACATTCTGAACTGATTCACAGGTACATCGGATGCTTTGGAAATCACCAGGTTGATAGTTCCTGCGATGGCATCTGCATCCATGTCGGCAGTGGGAGATTTAAAAACCTCGATGCCTGAAAGAAGTTCCGGGGAAATGTTGCTCAAGTCTACAGAACGGTCACCGTTGGTGCTGTTATCCGTCGAAGGTTGCTGGATGCCGTTGATCGTGACATTACTGAATTTTGGATCCAATCCGCGCAAAACCACTTTTGATCCTTCACCATTGCTACGAACCAGAGAAACACCAGGAAGCCTACCAATCGCTTCCGCTGCATTGACGTCGGGCAATTCGCGGATCGCATCTTTGGAAACCACATTGACCAGCGCATTGGACTTCAACTGCTGGTTGATGGCGGCATTCTGACCCCTGCGCTGGCTGCTTACAACGACTTCACCGATGGTAACCAAAGGTTGGTCGAGGTCTATCATTATTTTCTTTCTTTCGCCTGCCTTGACGGTCACCGGTACCTCTTTGGTGCTGTATCCAATGTAGGATACTAGCAAAGTATAGTCACCCGGTTGAAGATTGGCTAAACGGAAAGCACCGTCCAAATCGGTTACAATTCCCGTTACCGTGCCCTTAACGACGACCGTCGCAAAAGGTAGCACTTCTTTTGAAGATTGGTCTTTCACTACTCCGGAGATTTCTCCGGGATTGGTTTTCTGTGCATATAAAACATTCTGTTGGGAGAATGCCGTGAAGCACGAAATTAAGACAACGCAAAACATCCATCGTTTCCATTTCATAGTTCAGAATTTTAGTTGATAAATAATTTTTAATTTTATATATTACTGATAATTAGTGTTCCTGATTGAATTTTGATCAATCGAATCAAAAAGATGAGCAAGCCGTTATTATGCCAAACAGAAATCTCAATGCAGACAACCAATGAATTTCTTACTGTCAAAAAAGCTACTAAAAGGCAGCAAAAATTGATATGACAATGAGATTTAATGTTTGGACATAATTTTTTTGGGGGGGACTATTTCAGAAAGTCAAATTAGATTTCCTTCTGATCAATCCTCTCCTTTTGGTTTTCCTTTTTTTCCTTTTTTAGTATCTGATCCTACCGGGATAGCCGTCTTGAAATCGGCAATTTTTGCATACTCCGTAGCGCTTTTGTACTCACGTTGCATGCTTTCCTGGAAAAATTTCTCCATTTTCTTCTGATCCTGCTGGTATTCAGGTTGGTCGATTATACTTATTTTTTCAAGCGGATCCTTTTCGTAATCGTACATTTCGCGGGCCATGACGTACTTTTTGTCATAGGGGAGGTCGGTTCTGTATCCATCTTTCATCCACTCGGTGTAACGGAACCGTCCGGTGCGAATGGTATAACCCATCACTTTTGCGCCTTCGCGGGGATATTGGCTGAAGGCATATTCACGCAGCTGAGCTTCAGGTGTTTTGATGGCCGGAACCAGGCTGATACCATCCAGGTATTTGGGGGCGGGCAGGTTCATCAGTTCACAGAGGGTGGGATAAACATCCGTAAATTCGCACAAGGTTACAGGCCTGATTCCCGGCTTCGAGCCCGGAACACTCATCATCAGAAGGGTATGGGTAGCATTTTCAAAATCTGTGTGCTTGTTCCACAAGCCGTGATCACCCAGATGCCAGCCATGGTCACCCCAAAGAACGATGATGGTATTCTTCCGGATTCCCAGTTTGTCGAGTTCATTGAGCAACTGCATGATTTGTGCGTCAGTATAGGACATGGCTGCGTAATAGCCATGCAAAAGCTCCTTTTGTTTGTCGACAGGCAAATGATCCAGCTCTTTTTCAGAATAACTGTCGAATTGAGGAATATCTGTATAGCTCTTCAATTCACCGGATACATGGTAAGCAATATCGGGACTGTTGGCTGCTTTTTTCTGAAACGGAGCCACCTGAAAATCATTTCTGTTGTATAAATCCCAATATTTCTTTGGGGAAACAAAGGGCAAATGCGGTTTCAGGAAACCTACGGCCAGAAAGAATGGCTTTTCTCCTTTGCTAAGGCTATCCAGCAATTGGATTGCCATTCCTGTCATCTTGCCATCGTGGTAAGTATTGTCCGGTACGTCTGCACATTCTGTAGCTTTCCCTTTACCTCTTTGGTTGGTTTCATCTGACAACGCATAGGTCTTGCATTTGGGATCCCGGTAGGGAATACTCCAGGATGGAGCATCATGCCCTGGTCCGGCGCTGCCCATGTGATAGATTTTACCCATTGCTGCAGTTTCATATCCCATTGATTTGAAATATTGCGGCATGGTAACAACATTGGGATTAACCTGTCTGAAGTCAGTGATCAAATCCCAGATTCTGGTTCTGTCAGGGTGCATTCCTGTCATGATACTTGCCCGGGTGGCCGCGCAGATGGCTTGTTGGCAATAGCTGCTCCGGAAAAGAATTCCCTCTTTGGCCAAACGATCCATCCCGGGAGTTTTCGCAAGTCGGTCACCGTAAGCGCCGGTATTTGGCTTCAAATCATCCACTGCAATAAACAGGATATTCGGTCTTGCCTGCTTGTCTTTGGGATTACCGGCATAAATATTCACGGCAGTCAATCCAAGGATGGCCAGTGAAAGAGCGGTCTGCGGAATTTTGTACTTTGTAATCATAGCAAATTTTTATTATTCGAAATATGTAAAATCGTCATACGGTTGAAGAACCAGTTATTTGATAATTGCAGTCTTAAAGACATTGGTGGCATCGGTTAGTTTTGTGATGGCTTCAGTCACCTGACGGTCGATGGTGGTTGTAACAGCATCTCTTGTCGTGCTGGCAGCGGCTATAGCCGAAGCATATACGGTTTTTGCGGCCAGCGGCACATTGCCAGGCGCTGTTCCTGCCAGCGTGCCGGTGTTTAATGAATTGCCTGTTGTGATTGCATCGTTGAGCGATCGTTTGTCGACTAGATTAACGCCTGTCCAAAACACTTTTCCGGGGGCTCCAAGGGCTTGATTCCCCGCAACAATCTGAGGAATGGTAACGCCGGCTGAAACAAAAATGGCAGAATCCGCTTTTAAGGCAGCTAAATAGGCGGCTTTGACCACAGTAAGTGAAGTTGCTGAAACGGCATTCAATGAGACGGAATAATTGTTTTTGTCGTATCCAACCACGCAATTCCTGACAATAGGTAGTTCAGTAGTGACGAAGGGAACCATTTGTGCAAGGTATTCCGGAAGTGTTTTGGGTATGACTTCAATCACACCTTCCTTGGTACAGGAGTTGAAGCAAAGAATCAAAACAATCAATAACATGAATGGCTGAAGAATTTTTCCTATGAATTTCATATTGCAGTTTTTTGAAATTAATAATCGGCATTTTGTTTAATTTTCAACTTGTCATTGGCGTCGATTTCCTGCTGGGGAATCGGCAACAACAGCCTTCCGGTCGTGAAATAGTTCTGAGTAGGAGGTACAATTGGGTTGTACAAGGAATACAAAACGGCCCAATCCGTTACAAATACGCTTGCCTTCAGAATACTGATCGCTTTCTCCGGATCCCCATAGGAGGAGTTCATGCGCAGCAGATCAAACCAGCGTTGATCTTCGAAGGCAAATTCGAGGCGTCGTTCCTTGTATACGGCATCCAGGGCAGTAGTCGGAGAAGTAAAAGCAATTGCCGGGACTACACCCGCTCTTGACCTGATTTTATTGACGTCGTTGTGGGCTGATGCAAAATTACCATCCTGTGCCAGAATTTCCGCATGCATTAAAAGGATATCGGCATAACGAAGTACAATCCAGTCATTCTCGGATTGATTGGCCTGTGTCATATTCGGATCGATGTATTTGGAAGGATAGTAAATGGTCGTTGTCTTGTTTTTGACGTAGATCCTGTATGATGAACCGGTACGGGTATCGAGTGGATCTGAGGAGAATAATTTGACCAGTTCAGGTGTTGGATTGAGGTGTCCTCCCGGAGTTCCCACTTTCAGAAATAAGTTGGCTGTGCCGTCAGGGGAGAAGAGTGTCCAGAAAGGAGAACCAATTCCCGTTGTACCGCCGAGGTAACGGACTGCAAAAATGATTTCCTTGTTCATTTCATTCGTTACATCGAAAATACTGGCATATGGACTGAGTAAACTTCCTGCTACCGTGATCCCTGAGGTCAATAAATTATATTGGTTTGAATTAATGATTTCTTCAAGCAATGCTTTGGCAAGGGCTAAATTGGCTGATCCTCCAAGTGTCATATAGGCTTTGGCCAATAATCCCTTGGCAGCCCATTTGGTGATTCTGCCCAAATCTCCTGAGGAAGAATAGGAGGATGGCAATTGAGCAGCGGCCTTGGTTAAGTCCGGAATAATGATGTCCTTATAAATCTCAGCCACCGGGCGGCGATCAAAAGTCTTGGCTTCGTCGAGGGTAACCACTTTGGTGATTTTGAACATATCTCCCCAGAGACTAACCAGCGAAAAGTAATGATATCCGCGCATAAACAACAGTTCTCCTTCGTATTGTGCGCGTTGCGATTCGGTTGTTACAAAAGGCTGACCTGTCGCAACTGAGGGAAGAATCGAATTGACATTCATGATATTCTGGAAGTACTTGTACCATAAATTGTACAACAGGGGCTGGCTGGTAGGTGTCCTGAAGAATTTGATGTCTGTGAGTTCTACCCTGGGTTGTGAACCGGTACCGATGCTGTTGACGCAGCCATTGTCGCTTCTGTTTTCGGTAAATCTCCATTCGTCAGTCAGGATATTTGCCATGCCGGCATAACAGCCGATTATTCCTTCATTAATGGTCATCGGACTATTGAAGAAGCCATCCTGAATCAGCTTTGACTGAGGTTCGTCGGTAATCATGTTCTTGCAGGCAGAGAAAATGATCATCACGAAGATTGAGATGATGATTCCAATTTTATTTTTCATGTTTTTTTTCATTTAGAAGTTAATATCAACGCCTAAAACAAATGATCTGGTAAGTGGAAAAGTACCACGCTGATATCCGGAAACTAGAGGGAAAGCTTTTGAATAGGGGCCGGTGGTAAATCGTGCTTCCGGATTTACCCCCTTGAAATCAGCCGCCATAAAATAGAGTAGGTTGGCGGCAGTACAATAGGCCCTCACACTGCTCAGCTTGAATTTTTTGATGATCTGATCAGGAACCTGATAACCCAATGTGACGTCTCTGAAGGCGAAATAAGAAGCATCCTGCATGACATAATCGGTGAGGCAAAGATCACCACCGGACGTTGTTTTGTCAAAAGTTGTCTTTCCGTCGCCCGGGAAAGAAGGACTGACCCATCTGTTCGCAAGGTAATTGGCAGTCGTGCGCAATGTTTCATTGTAGTTCATGTTCCCATCAATAATCTTGCCTCCCTGAACACCTTGTACCATGAAACTAAAATCAAATCCGCGGTAGGTAAAGGTATTGGTGATCCCCCATGTGAAATCCGGAAATGGTGAACCAAGAATTACACGGTCGTTTGGATCAATGGTGTTGTCACCATTTGTATTGACTACCTTCAGTCCTCCGGCAAGTGGCGGATATTTGGTGTAGACAAAAGGTTTACCGGTTGGATCAGTCACAGCTTTTGCTGCAGCAACCTCTTCGAAAGTTTTCCAGACTCCATCACTTTTATAACCAAAAAACTGGATGGATGGTTGCCCTACAATGGCCCTGTAAACTTCACTCCTCTCACCGAAGTTATCCTGATAGTCTTTGTCTCCGTAACTCAGAAGGGTGTTTTTATTGGTTGAAAAATTACCTGTCGTCTTCCAGGTGAAGCCTCCTGAATTGACATTCGTTGTGCTCAGCTCAATTTCAATACCCTTGTTGTTAACCTTGCCGATGTTGTTCCAGAATGTCTGATGACCTGTGATGTACATGGCAGGTTGTTGAAGCAGCAACTGTATGGTATTCGAGGTATAAAACTCCATTGTCAGATTGACTCTGCTTTTAAACAAGCCAAGATCAATTCCGAAATTTCCTTCGGATGTTTGTTCCCAGGTAATATTGGGATTTCCGATAAACGGATCAGTGGCAGCCATGCCGGGAATCAAAGTGCCGTTTCCTGTTCCTGTTACATAGTTTGAAGTATTAAGCGCATTCAGATAGGAATACTGAGGGATGCTATTATTCCCTGTTAATCCATAGCTCGCACGCAATTTCAGGTTTGAAAGCCATTCGGATTTTTTGAGGAATTTTTCCTCGGAGGCACGCCATCCGAAGGAAGCAGCAGGGAAAGTGCCCCATTTGTGGCCTTCCGCAAATTTTGAACTACCGTCAGCACGGATACTTGCCGACAGAAGGTATTTTCCTTGGTAGGCATAGGTAATTCTGCCAATATACGACAAAAGGGCTTCGGTGTAATAAAATGAAGTTGTTCCGCTGGCTGCAGGGCTATCGAGAATCAGCGCAGAAGCCAGGTTGAATGACAGCATGTCATCATTCGGGAAATTGGTACCTACAATCTGATTGTAGTTGTCGCCGGTCTTTTGATAGGTTATACCAAGCAATCCGGAGAATTCATGATCGCCTGCTTTCTTGTTGTAATTCAGAGTGTTTTCTGATAACAACTCAGAATGCATGGTAATTTGACGAGAAAGGGTATTCGGATTGCCAGATTTGGACGCGGAAGTTTTTTGTTCGTTGTTGTACTCTTTGTATTGTACGTAGGCCCCATTTGAAGTTTTAAACTGTAATTCAGGTAAAATATTGACAGTTACATAACTATTACTTTGCAATCTGTAATCATCGGTACTGATTTTGGTGCGCTCGTTGATGGAGGTAGGGTTTTGTGCAGATGATCCGGAAAGACTAGCGCTTGGAATATCCCAGGTTTCTCCGTTCAGTCCGATCCCTGATATATTGACAGCGGAAAAATCGCCTGCCATTGCATAATCGCCTGCAATTTTGCCTGTCAGGGCTGCCGTCGCTGCATTGTGCCTTACGGGAAGCCAGGACGAACTTCTTGCAACTTCTGACAGACCTACTGCCGGTTTTGTTTGCTTGCTGTAGGTTGGGGAGAGATTAAATCCAATGCTTACTATTTTGGACAAATTGATATCAACCTTTGCCAGGAAGTTGTACTTGTCATAATTGCTATATTTGGCTATGCCTCCTTCGCTATTATAAGTTCCGGATATATAGTATTTTACATCCTTGTTGCCACCTGAGGCGCTCAATTGGTAGTTTTGAATGGAACCCTGGTCGCGCATGACCTCTTTAACCCAGTCTGTCGGCTGATCGATGTAGTATTTTGTCATCAGCAATGCCGCTTTATCTGCATCGGTGGATAAATTGAACTTCATCGTTGCCGTTGTTCCGTCCACTTTAGGGTCTTGCATTCGCATGGCTGCTTCATCGTACTGGAGCTGAACATATTGGTCATTGTTCAGGATGTTGGGGAGTTTCAATGCAGTTTTGGGACCGGAATACATTTTGAAGTTGTATTTTGGTTTTGTACTGTTCCCTCCTTTGGTGGTCACCAAAATGACACCGCCTGAGGCACGCGATCCATACATGGCTGCTGAAGCAGCATCCTTGAGGACCTCGATGGATTCAACGTTACCCATACTTACTGATGACAAGCCATCGGGTATTGGGAATCCGTCCACCACAACCAAAGGATCAACAGCCGCGCTGATTGAACCCATTCCGCGTACCCGAATTACTGCAGATTCTCCTGCCATGGGGTCGGTTTGCTGAACAGTTACACCGGCCATTCTTCCCTGTAAAACCTGGCTAACTCCAGAAACGGGAATTTCATCCAGACCTTCACTTTTCAGTGAGGCCACTGAGCCTGTTAAATGTGACTTTTTTTGTGTTCCATAACCAACAACGACGACTTCATCAATACCAACATTGCTTTCTTTCATGCTTATATTGATGGTCGTTTTCCCGGTGATTACCACCTCCTGCGTATTCATTCCGAGAAATGAAAACACCAGCGTTTTCATGTTGGATGGAACTTTGAGCGAAAATTTGCCTTCGGTATCCGTGGTAACTCCGTTGGTGGTGCCTTTTACGATCACGGAGACACCTGGCAAGGGAGAATTGTCGGTTGCAGCGACTACTTTACCACGGATGGTGATATCCTGGGCCTGTACATTAATCACTAGCAGAACAACAACCATTACCAATAATGGGATGATCCGCCATTTAAAATGCGGTTGGTTCATAAGTCGAATTTTAATTAGTTTGTGGATTAAAATTATTGATTGCAGAAGCGTTCTTCTATCAATTTGATTTCATTTTTTTGAAGCAATGTTTCAAATTTGAACAAACCGTTCACGGATGACGAAAAAATGACAGCGGTATTTGTAGTCACAAGCAAAAAATACATTTTCAATTTATTTTTCAGCAACCGACTGCTATTTTTAAGTATTTTTGGTCATCTATCAAACCTGTATGACATTTCTTCGCCAGCTAATTCGTAGTTTTCTTTTCTTCCTGCTCTTGTTCAAGTCTTATGGATCAATTGCAGTGAACCAAAATCTGCCTTTCAGACGAATCTCGCCTGAAGGTGGTTTTACCTTGTCGCCAGTGGTTGAATTGGCTCAGGATAAGCAGGGATTTGTTTGGTTTGTTACCCGCGAAAAATTATATCAATTTAACTCGCAGGATTTTATAAGTTTCGAACCAAAGTACCAGCCCGGTGTATCTCATACCAATAACTACATCACGAGTTTGCTTATCGACAGGGCTAATTCGATTTGGGTTGGTACCAATGCCGGAATCTCCAAATTCAATAACCATACCTGGCAATTGGATGCGGTGAAGATAGCTGACCGAGAGACACCCGGAAAGGTTCTCTATCCTACAGATATCAAGCAGAATAGCAAAGGGGAGATATGGATGGTGGAGAGTAATTTTTTGGCGAGGCTGGATTCTTCAAAAATGGAACTGGTTTATGTCAGGAACGGCAATGGACGACTTAATGTCAATGCCTTTTGTTTTGATGACCAGGATCATATCTATGCTGCGAATAGTTTGGGTGAGTTGTATGCTGTCAATGCCAATACGTTGATCGCTGCTCCATTGAATATGGATTTGTCGCCGATTAAAATATTCGGTATCTATTTGATCAATAAAATATTATGGATATCAACGGATGGGTATGGATTGCAGAGATACACCACCGAGGGGAAACTGATCGATGTTTATTTCAATAACAGTCAAAATAAGGATTTGTATTCGAACAGGATCAGGGATGTATTGAAGACCAGTGACGGAAAAATATGGATTGCCACTTACAAAGGGTTAATCGAGTGGCAGGAGGGTAATTTCAACCAATATCTTACTGATTACGACAACCAATTCTCATTACCGGATAACTCCGTCAATTCCTTGATGGAAGACCGGCAGAAGGGCCTGTGGATCGGTACCTGGCGCGGAGGGGTTGGTTATCTGAACTCATTCGCCAATACCTTTGTCACTTATCAGCATTCTCATGATGAAAATTCAATCAGTGGCAATTTGATCAATGCGATCTCCGAAGATACTGAAGGAGTCATCTGGATTGGGACGGACGGACATGGTTTGGATATGTTCAATGAGCAGCGTCAAATCTTCAGACACATTGAACTGAAAGGAAACAAAAATTCATTGGTGACCAATATCAAATGCATTTGTTGTGACAAGAAGGGGAATTTCTGGCTAGGTACATACAATGAGGGTGTTTTTTTCCAAAAGCTCGGGGAATCGACTTTTAAGTACCTGATTCTTGGCGGCAAAAATGTATATGACATGGTGGATGATGGCTATGGAATGTGGATTGCCACTTTCGGAAGTGGGCTATATTATTACAAATATGCCGATCAATCAATTAAGCAGTTTGTTAACCAGGGTGTGGACAGTAATGTGCTGATTTCAAATAATCTAAAAAAATTATATTTGGATGCTTCCGGAAATCTATGGATTATTTCAAGTTTGGGAGTTTCCATCAAGGCTAAAGATTCCGATGTTTTTGAGTGGCTGCCACTGGAAAATGAAGTGGGAAAAAGTCCAACACAGGTTTATACCGTCTCAGGCGGAAAGAATGGGTTAATATGGCTAGGAACGGATCATGGGCTGTTCTCCGTGGATAAGTCACGCAAAATCAGTCAGTTTCCCCTCTATTTCAATGGAACGCTGGTTTCTGTTTATGGAATTGTTGATCCTGGAACTCCATCCATCTGGATTAGTTCCAATTCAGGCATTTTTTCATTCAATCCGGTAACGGGTGAGCGGCTCAACTACAATGTATCGGACGGCCTTCATGGTAATTTATTCAATGCAGGTGCCTTTTGTCAAACCTCCTCCGGGAAAATCTATTTTGGAAGTACCACAGGATTGGTGGCTTTCAATCCTTCCGACATGCAGGTCAATCCTTTCAAACCCAAAGTTTATTTTTCACGCATCTTCATCAATCACAAGGAGATACTTCCCGGACAGAAAGATTCACCACTCGACAAGCCTTTTTATGAGCTCAAAAAACTTCGTTTAAATTCGGGACAGAATTCATTCAGTATCGAGTTCATTGCACAGAACTATCTCAACCCACAAAAAAACCAGTTCAGGTACAGGCTGAAAGGTTTCGATCCCAACTGGATAGATGCCGGGCCTGTTTCGAAGGCCACCTATACCAACATCTCGCCCGGAGAATATGTTTTTGAGGTGGTGGCTTGTAACAACGACATGGTTTGGAATCTTGAGCCGGCTACCTTGACAATCGCGATCGACCGCCCCTTGTTCCTGAGTAAGATTGCACTTGCCATCTACTTTTTACTTTTTGTGGTACTTGGATTGATGGTACGTCGCATCATTCTTTATCGCACCAGACTGGAACATCAGATAGAAATTGAGCGTTTGAAAAGGATCGAAGAGGAAAAATCGCACCAGAATAAGCTGAATTTTTTCACAAATATCTCACATGAGCTCAGAACACCGCTTACCTTGATTACCGGACCTGTTGAAACCTTGATCCATTCCCCGGGACTGGATCAGGGACAATTCAACCAGTTGTCGCTGATTAAGCGCAACGCAGGCAGATTGCTTAAACTCATTAATCAGCTGCTCGAATTCAGAAAGATCGAAGAGAATAAGGCGGAATTGAGTGTGGTCAAAACGGATCTCGTGATCTTCGTACGTGAAATTTTCAACTATTTTATTGATGTCGCCAAACAAAAGGATATCAATTACGTGTTTGTGAGCCTTGAAGATCCTATCGTCCTGCCCTTTGATGCAGAGAAAATTGATAAGGCAGTTTTTAACCTGTTGTCAAATGCTTTCAAATTTACACCTGACAGGGGAACGATTCAGGTTGAAATATCACAGGGACAAAAAGATAAATTGGTTAAAACATCTCCCAATAAGTTCGTTATTGGAGAATTGAATGCCAAAAATTACATTCAGATATCTGTCGCAGATAATGGTCCGGGAATTCAACCCAATGACATGGAAAAAGTATTCGATCGATTCTTCCGTGCCGAAAATATAAAGAATCCTCAAAGTGGAACGGGTATTGGGCTGCATCTGACCAAGCATCTGATATTGCTTCATGAAGGGGAGATCGAACTTGAATCAGAAGAGGGTGCAGGATCTGTATTCCGCATCCGGCTCCCTTATGCCGATATTACAGAAACCGGGCAGGTGGATGTAATGGAGCATGAAGATATCCATGCTCCACATCCGGTTCATGATGAAAACCAATCGGGTAATAATGACCTGGTTTCCTACTCTGAAAACTGGATCAGTCAGGATAAAACAAAACGAAAATCAGATAAGGTGGTTCTGGTGGTGGAAGATCACCTTGATCTGAGCAACTTTATCACCCAGATCCTAACGGAAGAATACCGCATTATTACCGCTCAGACAGGTGTGGAAGGAATTGAAAAGGCACAGATATACCTTCCTGACCTGATTATCTCTGATGTCATGATGCCCGGGAAAAGCGGATTCGAATTGGTGGATGAATTAAAGAACAATTTAAAGACGAGTCACATCCCAATCATTTTGCTTACCGCATTGACTTCCGCTGAAAATAAGATTGAAGGTTTCTCTACCGGTGCCGATGATTACATTGAAAAGCCTTTCAATAGTGAGGTTCTGATTGCCCGGATCAAAAATATCTTTGCCGGACGTTTGGCCTTGCAGGAGTATTATTCGAAGAAGATTGCGCTCGGATTCGAAACGGAAACAGAAGATTCTCCGGATCAAAAAATGATGGCAAGGGCTATCTCGTTTGTGGAAAAAAATCTGACAGACGAGAAATTGGACATCGAATTACTGGCCAGTCACCTGAACCTGAGTCAGAGTACGCTTTACCGCAAATTGAAAGCACTGACAGGTAAATCTGCCACCGACTTTATCCGTACCATCCGGCTGGAATATGCCGCAAGGTTGCTGAAGGACGGAGGCAATAACATTGAGGAGGTCAGTGCAAAGGCGGGCTTCAATTCACATTCCTATTTTACGAGATCATTTAAGGAGCATTTTGGCAAAACTCCGACCGAATATGTCACCTTCCACTAAAAACTCCGGGCAAGGTTAGGCCTTATTATTTCGTGCAAAGAGGCAAGAACGCAAAGTAGGAGTTAATTCTATTTGCGTTCTTGCCTCTTTGCGCAAAAACAGGGAAGTGTCAATTATGCTACAATGCGACCAGACTCATCGTTACCGTTTTACCGGCTTCTTCTGCTTTTGGAATATGAACCACTAAAATTGATTTTCCCTGTTCGGTTTTCAATGAAACTGACTGATTCTCGGTTTTAAATTTGCCTTTCAGTGTTAACTTGATCTGATCCAATAGATGAGTAGGGTCTGAAACCGAAAGACTTACCATTTTACCTGATCTTTTCACCATCACCACGCATGGACTGTCGACTTCGACAGCTACAGTCAAATCAATTATTCCGGCTTTGTAGAATACGGCTCCACTTACTGATTGATCGGCAGAAACGATGGCCTGAATGGTCGTGTCATTCTTCAGAATTTTGAATGCCGGTCTTGTCTCCATGCTTTGTAGTTTTTCTTTTGTTGCTCCCGGAACCAGGAAATAGGCATAATCCCTGTTTGCAGGATTCGCAGCATGATTGAACCATAATTTGAATATGCCGGCGCTGATGGTTTCCGGTTTGTACATCAGGGCAACCTGGTTCCACGACCCGGCCACCTTTTTTGTTTCGAGTTGGAGGTTTCCTCCATCGGGGAAAAAGTAACCGGTATGGTCGTGCAAGATCCATTGTGGTGTGCATGAAACGGAAGATTCAGCCGGAACTGCCTTTTCCGATTTCTCTTTCATCAGGACTTCGCCCCGGAGGAAACTTTGGTTGATGGTGGTAGCAACGGGGAAACTTTCTTTTGAATTGATCCCTGAACCCAGACAAACAATCATACCTTCGAAATTGAACCAGGATTTTCTGGCGGTAATTCCGTTTCTGTTGTAGTCAATCACGGCAATGCCATTTTTCCCGTCTGAAACACCGCCGACAAACCGACTTTTTATCCTGTATCCGCTGGCGGTGAGTACCGGCAACTCCTTGTCATCCTGCAAGGTGGTAGTGCCGGGAATCTTTTTCCAGTCCCAGTAGGGGAATATGTTTTCATACTCGGTTCCGGATTGGTACAGATAGGTAGCACCATCGCCAAGATAATAGCCGCGGATATTTTCGGAATTGCACGATTCGGCGCCGATGACGCGCTCGGAACACATTTTTACAGAAAAATAGTAAGCCGGCGATCGCTGAATCTGGAAATCGGAGTTCCAGAAGTGTCTGTTTCCGGAGAGTGTTTCATATTGGTTGGCTTTTTGATAGTTGACTGTATATCCCGGATCCAGCGTTTCCATCTGTCGGATAGCACCGGCAAGACTCCGCGCTTTTCCCATCTGCGCATCCACAAAAAGCTGCCTTCCACAGGCGCTGATGTCCATCTGGTTCTTCCATACGATCCACTGTTGTCCTTCGATCAGGTAGTTGCGCAAAATGGCAATCTTGCTTTCATCGAAACTGAAGGGAGTATTCCTGAGAATTCTGATCCATTTGATCATGTCACCGGAATAGGCAAGACCGTAATTGCCGAATTGAATCTGCGGACCGTGCTGATGGAATGAATTATCCGGCTGTATTCCTTCCTCGAGGCTTACCTTCAGCTCTTCCTGGATGGAAGCTGACGCTTTTCGGATGGTTTCGCTATCCCTCAAAAGCAGGGATTTCAGCAACACATTACCCGATAGCCAGACTTTGTTCTGTCCAGTCATCCGTATTTTGGCCCTGTCCAGAATTTTGATTCCCGCTGCCAGCTGATCTTTGGAAAGCTCATTCTCCATCAGTATCAGCGTCGGGGCTAGAGACATGGGTACACCGATTTCGGGATACCACCAGTTGGGACACTGCAGATCGTGTGCGAGCCAGTAATTGAGGGCAAGATGAATCTTTGCCAGAAGAAACGGATCATGATCAAGGGCAGATCCAGCGCTCTGAAATGCTTTGGCCATGGACTGCAAACGGCTGAGATGGATGGAAGGTGGCCAGTCGCCCCTTTGTTGGCTCGTATAGTCAATGTCGGGCCACTCGCCCTTGTCGTTAAGCTGGCCTGCGATCTTCCCGATGTTGTCTTTTTCAGTCGCATTTTTCATTAAATCGGACCAGATATTTTGGTGCAATTGCTTCAAATTGGCAGGATATTCAGGTATAGGGAGCGTATTTCCAAAACTGGTCAAAGAGAGGGATAACCCAATCCAAATAAATAGTCTTCTAGCAAGAAACATGATGTGATAAATTGAAATTGATAATATGAATAATGTTTGAAGCTTTATTTTACAACCGGTAATTGATGGTAAAACAAGGTTCCAAATGACGAATGATCCCAATGGTATCCTTCCGGACGAATCTTGTCCAGAATCATTTTGGTGTATTTCATTTCCAAACCTTTGAGGTCGTGATAATGACGGTAAATTTTTTCGTAGATGGGTCTGAAACTTCCACGTCCTTTTTCCGAAATAACCGGATAGGCATTTTTTCCGAACAAGTCGGGTACCGGTTTGTAGTCGGCTTCCTCTCCGAGGTTATATTTGGCCGTGTATTCGAAACCAAGGGCCACCCGATTGTCAAAAGCTCCGTAGAGGTCGTCTCCCTGCTTCCAGGCAATCTCGCATAAATCGGCCAGATAACCAAGTCCAAGTTGGGTGTGCTGCTGATCGCGACCGCTTTCCTGGCACTGGCCTGAATCCCTGATGTAATTCGGAATGGCTCCATTCGAATGTCCATTTTTGGCATACTCAACAGCTCCGTGGTACATCGCTTCGTCATTCAGAAAAATCCCGATGCACATGGTGGTGGAAATCATGGCAGCATCCCAGTTCCCGTTCGCCTGGGGTTTGTAGTTTTTCACCAATGGATAATAAACGGTGAGCAACATTTGCTCAAACTGATGCTGATCCTTCTTTTTCCAGAGCTTGGAGGTGTGCCGGATGATTTCTGCTGCGTTGCAAAATTTGTATCCGGTTATTCCTGCCAGCAATTGCATGTCTGATCCGGAGATGGTTTTTAAGGTATACGACCAGGCATTCAGGATTTCAATGGCTTTTTCGGCATATTGTTTTTGACCGGTCAGCGTCCATTCGAGTGCCTGAATATAGGCAGCTTGAGCGTCGTTCCCCAAATCTCCTGCGCCAATATTGGGATTATTGTAGGGACCACGAATGACATTGGCCGTGGATTTTGGTTGCCAGTCAGGTTTGGCATGATCGTCAGACTGAAGGATTTTGAAGGTTGAATTCCAGGGCTCTTCACCCGCAATAATTTTCTTTTTGATGAAATGAAGTTCTGCCTTTGAATTCAACATTCCGGGATGACGCAATTTGGCCTGTCCTGCAAAACTGAAGGACATCGTCAGGATTATTGTGAAAACGATTAATTTTTTGATCATTTTATCTGTTGTTTCCAATCAGAAAGTGTTTGAAATGTGCAGTAAGTCAAACTTCTCATTGGTAATCATTTTTTGATAGAATGCCCTCCGGCTGAGTCATGAGTCATAATTTTTATCTTTTGTATGTAGCAAAACAGGTCTTTGAAACTTTGGCTGACTAATCTTCCCGAAGTGGTTATTATTTTGCTGACTTAAAATCGACACGTACATTTTTACTGTCAAGCGATGGGATCCTGATATCCCATGAGCCTTTTCCCTTTTCTGTAACACGAATTGAAACCGAGTCTGCCTCTTTCGAAAGGATTTCGGCTTTCACGTTAGGCGCTTGCCCTTCGGATGGCCATAAAACCCAGACATTCGTTTCATTTGATTTCAACTGTTGCGAACAGATGGTGGCGGTATTGGGTTCGAAGGTGTTGTACTCCTTGCTGTACCATCCCTGGATAACTGGCTTTTCCTGACCTTTTACCTGTACAATCTTCAAACCTGGATTGTCAACCGGAATGACCATCAGGTTTCCCCGTTCATTCAGGGTGGTAATTCTGCCGTCTTTTTCAGTCTGAACTTGACAGGTGGGATTCCAATGCCAGAGTGTTTCAATGACCCTGGGACGATCTGTCTTTAACTGATCAGTGACAACCCAGAATTCACCACGAACAAAGACCATCGATCTGGTCTGGCTGAACTTTCCTTCCAGTCCTGCAAATTGATCAAAAGTTCCGGATCCGTAGTCGAAATACTTGTTGAGGGTAAACAAATTTTCAGAAAGCGGTTCCTTGGTCAGAGCTTGGCCACCGGCTTGTCCTTTTCCGTCAACGAGCAGGGTATTGTGACTTTGGCTTCCTACCGCGTATTTTCTGAATTTGTCGGCAACTTCTCCCCTGTAGGCAAAACGGCCTCCGTCAACCAACAGGTCACGACCCCAGGCAGCAACCGAAATATGCAGTTTGTCGTTGTGCTGATGTCCTGTTCCCCAAGGTCCGATGTCGAAGAAAGACCACAAGGCATCGGTTCCGTAATCACTCCTCGAAATCAGTTGGCCTGCATAGGGAAAAATGCAGGAAGGAACTGAATTTGGCAAAGTACCGGATTTGCCGTTGGTGGCTATATAGGTCCAGTCGGGACGTTGATAAATGGCTGCGGCTTCCAGAATTTTCTTGCGATTATTGATCAGGTCAGCATCATTGTTGAGCAACCCAAAACCATCGGGTCGCATGATCATGGCCAGGTAATTCCACATGCCTTCCAGTGTTTTGGTGTAATAGGCAGGAAGGTTGATTTTGTTTTTCTGGCATATATCTGCAAAGAGATTGAAATTGGCCAATGCCACAAAGTGATAGCTGGAAGTGAGTTCCGTCTGTACACCATCCGGATATACCTGTTCTTTCATGCTGGCCACCATGGTGTTGATCGAATAATCCATCCAGGCAGGAGAGTCCCTGAATTCGGGCCAGGAGGAGGCAACGGTTGCCAGTCCTGAAATCTCCATGGTCAGCCAATTGCCCTGTTGGTGAAAATTGCGGGCATAATGCGCATGATCCGGCAGACTGCTTAGCATCAACAATTTCGTGGCCGGACTGATCAGTTGGGTGTTCCATAAGTCGAAGAACACCTTCGACCACATTTTAGCGCGGAAACTTACTTCCAGTCCGCGCCACATGGCAGTCTGACTTTTGACACCCGGATAGGGCCAACTGCTTGTGATCCAGTCTTTGGTGAAGTTGTCAATGTAGCTGACATATTTCGGATTGCCTGTTTCAAAATAGGCATCCAGAAGGGCGCTGGTGGGGTAGTGCCTGTTGAGTGCCCATGCCCATTCAATGTCGGTGGCGGGCCCCATGCAGTCCCATTTCAGGTGACCATCCTGCAAATGCGGAACCTTGTCTGAAACAAGTTGAAAAGTATAGATATCCTGAAGTACAGAATCGGCAACCGTTGTGAAATTTTGAGATGCTGCCGGTAAATCTTTCCTGATAAGGGTTGATCGGCTGTAATAATCGAGCAGATTTTGGCAGGCCAAAGGCAGGTTGTTGCTTTCAAATGCCTTTTTAACTTCATTCAGTCCCGGGTGGTTAAGGTTGAGGTTCCGGAAGATGGATTTTATTTGATTCGGATAGGCGATGCACACGTCATCGACGGTTTGAATGTTTTTCCAGTTGGTTTGCGCCATGGCAAATTGGGCAGCCAGACAGAAAAAGATAATCAGGAGGCTTTTTATTTTCATTGGAATGATGTGTTTAATGACCATATTGTATCGACCTGCAAAATTTTGCCTGCCAGATTATTTCTGTTCGGGTAAAATAAATTCGAGCCGGATTTCATTTATCAGAGATTGTTCTTCTTTAATTGAAACAGGTAAAGCTGACTGGCTTCAGGCCACGGTTCAGGAATGGCCTTATCGCGGTTGGCCGGTAAGGTTTCCCATTTCAGGATGTACCGGATGTCTTTTTCTCCTGAAGCACCCTGGTCACCCGAAGTGCGGACCTGCAATCCGGGGAATTTGCCATCAAGTTTGGAAATTTCTGTCGGAGAAGCGGGTTTTCGGACCATACCGCAGATTTCCATGGATTCGTTGAGCAGAAATGTCCCATTTCCGTATTTGATGTGGCTGTAGCCCAATTCATAAAATCCATCCCCTCGGTTTTTGAAAGTTCCAACCTTCACATCATTGTTGATACTTCCTCCTCCGGAAAATTCCCAGCGGTAATTCCAGTCAGTCAGTTGTTTGATGACCCAATTCTTTCCTGATGACCGGGCCGTGTAAAATTGCAGATTGCCTGCCTGATCATATTTGTGGTAGGCCATAATTGGCTTCCCCTCATTGTCGAAGCAAAGGCTGGCTGCCAGATTGATAATTCCGCCTTTTACAGGAATCGGGTCCACGATCACCAATTGATTGTCTAAAGTAACCGGAAGTTTGACAGGAACCCCGAACGCGTTGAACCAGTTTTTCAGATCCGGACTTTTCATGTAGGAAAGATCGTGATTGGTGGAGCAATCAGGTGTATCACGCCAAACCCAGTAAACATGATACCAGTTGTCGGCCATCAGCGTCGGCTGCGTTTGGTAGGCATTCATGAGGTCCTGACCATCTGTAAGCGGCGTGTCGAGCAACCGCTGCCATTTTAAGGTCTTCGAATTAAAGAGATCGTAAATCTCATTTCCGCTGCCGCTGGAGCCATCACGGTAGTGAAAAATCAGTTCTCCTTCCCGGGTGTTCATGAAATTCGGATAGGTACACCGGGTCTCGTTAGAGCCAACCATGGTCATTTCCTGTTTTAAACTTGAGATGTCGTTGGGTTTGGTGCTCCTGAAATAGGTAATCGGATGAACATGCATGTTTCCTGCCAAATGAATATACCCGTCAGGATCGATGCCAATCGTGACACTGTTGTGGCTGTCCCATCCGAGTACGGTGCTGGTTCCTCCGGCTGTTTCACGTGCAGTGGCAGGAAGGATCGTGAGTGCAAATTTTGGTTCATCCAGATTACGCTGTCCAACTACCATATTCCGGTTGGCATTATAATAGGCGATGTACTGACGGTTTTGACGGGTTAATAATGAAAATCCGACAGGGTGGCCGGCCCAGACTTGATCGATGGAGATCACCTGGCCTACCGATTCTGTGTTTCGGGTTTCATCGATGACCTTGCTCTTGTCATTCAACTCATGCTGGGCACATGCTGCAAGTGCAAGAAACATCGAGAGAAACAAAATAAAGTATGTTCTCATGCGTTGGTAATTTATTTTGAAGTCGCGACCTGGAGCGCGGTAAATAATGAAGTCATCAATAGTTTGGAGATGGGCTTAAATATAACAGTTATTCGTTGAAAGGACGGTTAATTGACCGGATTTTACCAGCTGCTAAGCGCTTTTCCAAACCTCACATTTTTGTTTTTCACAGTCCCGGGGATCAGCAACACCTCGATGCTCTGCTTCTGGTTGGGTTTCATCTGCATTTCGAAGCCTACCAGTATTTTTCCCGGATTGGGAGCATCGTAATTGGTGGTTGGCTCTGTGGGCCAGGTTTTCATCTTTATTTTGGAAGAAGCATTGACGGTCATCAGTAGGGTGTGACCTTCCTTACTGAAAGTGATGGTCTGACCTTTGATGGTGGGTATGGCAGAGGTTAGCATCGTCCAGCGGACAGTTGCCGGTTTGTCGGGTGCCACCATTTCATCGCGGACGACTACGTATTTACCCTCAACAATGGCAACTCCGCGTTGTTCGGATGCCAGCTGGTTTTCATACACGGTCGACAAATCAGACTGGGCGAACATCAATGCAGGGAGATCCGAAAACTTGTCAATTTTGGCATATCCTTTCACCAGCTGAAGCTGGTTGTCGACAGTCAGGGTATTGTGTGCCCTGTTGTTGATTCTGAAAATACTCCACCGTTGTGCGTCCTGGGTACGGCCAAATACCTGAATCCCTTTCGATTCCAGCGATTCATAGTCTTGCATGCCGAAGTCCGAGGCCCATCTGGTGCCATCGGCTTCCATCACAAAGGAACCGACATCCATGTGTCCATGATTGACCGATGAAGAGCCGGCCTTCAATCCTACGAAAATAGCATTCCTGTCGCTCCAGGAGGTACGCATCATGCAAACAGGATTGGCTCCCTGTCCTTTCCAGAGGAGGGCTTTGGGTTCTGTTATTTTATCCGGAGAGAGGTCTTTGCCCCAGATCATGACCGCAGGTAACAAACGGTCGTCTGTAAATTTTGAATAGTTATTCTGTTCAAGATAGTTTTTTTCGACCCACAGCAGCGACAGATCATTGTTCTTCTGCGCCAGCCAGAACATTGCCGGATTAAGGCTGCCGCCCAGACCGCTGTCGCCCCAGTTGTAGCAAAGTCCTGTTGCTCCTGTCATATTCTCCAAAAATTTACCTGTTTGCAGGAATCCCGGAGTATTATTCAATCCGAAATCACTTCCAAAACTCTTTTCCACGGCGCTCAGGAACATGATGTTGAAAGAGGTTCCGTAGCCCCAGTAGCCATAACCTTCGGGGTAGGCGCCATCGGGTTTGTATTCTCCCATACAGATTGGAAGGGATTTAACTGCGCGTTCAACCAGACTTTTGGCCAGTTGTGGGTGGTCTTCATAAACGGCCAAAGCTCCGTAGGTAATGCCGGCATTGCAAACCTGGTTCCAATTGTTGGTGGCTTCCAGCCAGCTGTTGAACTTCGGATCGAGTGATGGATATATTCCCTTGTAGGTAATGGCTTCACTGATTGTTTTCCGGGAGGCTTCCGAGAGTTTGGGATAAAGCCAGTCATAACCGATCGACATGGCCATGGTCATCTCCGCCACATCCAGAAAATGGGAGGGATTCCAGTCTGTGAAGGCTGAAATGGCAAGCATCTCACGCTCTGCGCGTACAAAATATTTCTCGTCACCTGTCATTCGCCAGGAATAGGAAAGCTGGAATATCCGGCGAAGCGCTTCACGCGATTTGTCGAGCAACCGCCTTCCGATCTGGATTCGTTCGATGGGTGGTTTATTTATCAGGTTGTCAGAAGATTGCAGAATTGCCTCATGCATTTTTCTCCAGGTGGGTTGGGTGGCTATGGATTGTTTGATCACTGCCTCTTCACCGCTGAAAAGCAGAATGCGCGGATGAGGTTGTATCTTTGAGGCATCCGGTAAAATCATCTTCTGGGCATTCAAAATCCCCGTAAGGGATAAGATGAGCCAAACTGAGAGCAACACTTTTCTAAAATCCATAGTTGTTAATTTTTTAATGCAGTTTAAATTTATTGCTTGATATCCATTTTCAATTATTGTTTTAATCCGTCCCAAAATCCAAAATAGGCAGGTTTTTTGGAATAGGTTTTATCAAAAAGTAAGGGCCAATCGTTGGTAATCCAGGAATTGGCGTCTGAAATTCCCCAAAATGTAATGCCAAACTGCTGCAAGACGGGAATCGTTTTGTAAAAGGCAGCAATTGCGGTCATTTTACTTTTTTGCGTATCGAGCATGGTCGTGGTTGGCTGGGTGAAGGTTTGAGCGCTGTTCATGCTGATATCCAGTTCTGAAATGTGAAAGAGTAATCCCGTAGATGACAGCTGCGAAATGGCATTTTTGAGATCGGCGTCTGACCGCTGAATGTTGGTGTGAAACTGCAGTCCCAGTCCGTCGATGGGGATTCCTCTTTTTTTGAAATCCGCCACCATTGCCAAAATTGCGGCAGTCTTGGCTGAGCTGTATTCCTGACCATAATCATTGTAAAAAAGTTTCGCATCGGGATCCGCTTCATGCGCATACTGAAAACACCTTGCCACATAATCTTTTCCCAGTTTCTGGGCCCACATGCTGGTCTTGCTATTGGTTGCGGTGGCAAAGGCCCTTAAAGTTCCGTCATCATTGAAAGCCTCATTGACAACATCCCATGATTTTACGCGCCCTTTAAAATGGGTCAGCATGGTCTTTATCCTTGTTTTAAGTATGTTTTCCCAGGCCGCTGAGTCACCCTGGAAGGCGGTAAGCCAGGCGGGTAAACTTTGGTGCCATACCAGGGTGTGTCCGTGTACCCGGATTCCGTTTCTCACACAATAGCTGGTAATCGAATCTGATTCGGAGAAATTGAAAGTGGTTGAAGTAGGTTGCGTTGCTGCTATTTTCATGGCATTTTCGCAAGTCACGCTGCTGAACTCTTTCTTCACGATGGCAAGGCCCGGTCCATTGCTGAAAGTACTTAAGCTCATGACCGTTCCTACCGGGAAGGTGGCGACAACTTTGAGCGGGACGGCATATTTATCTGGAACTACCGGATTACTCGTGTTGTTATCATCTGTTATTTTGGCCGCGCAGCCCCAAAAGAGCAATAGACCGAATAACAGATTTAGTACGGAAACAATAATTCCTGAATACTTCATGTGTTAATAATTTGTTTTTTAGTTGCCACATGGAATTCGCATGTTGATATGATCATTTCTGTTGGGTTTTTTCAAACATGCTCATTTCACACGTAAATAACAGTATTAATATGTTGATTATTAGAACGTACGTATGGAACCCTCTGAATAATTTACATGCTATTTTGTGAACGATTGTGCATGAGGGTTTCATACGTAAATAACTGTATTAATTTATTGATAATTAGAACGTACGTATGGAACCCTCAGGATAATTTACATGCTATTTTGCGAACGA
>JBAXUL010000129.1:0-10244 GCA_037129695.1 Prolixibacteraceae bacterium | reverse complement strand
CGTCTCATGTAATTCACGAACTGATCGGTGATCCCGGCATAATAAAGCAACTTTGACAAGGACAAATCATAACCGTACATTGCCTGCAACCTGTCAATCCTGGCTTTTGCAAGAAGTAGCGAAGCGTCGGCAACCTGGGTGGATGTGGCCATACCCTCGCCGAAAGCCTTGTTCCGTATTCTGAAATATTCGTTGGCCAGATCCATTGCCGCATCCAGCATCCTGAGCTGCTCGCGGTACATGTTCAGTTCCTGATAATGCTTGTTGATGGCAGAATGGACATCGGAGGAAGCCTTTTGGTAATAATCTTCAGCCTGCATTTTCTGAAAACCGAGTGCCTGAATTTTTTTCTGCTGGGAAAAGCCCTCAAAAAGGTTCCATTTCATGCCGATGCCTACCATATATCCCGGCAGGTAAGGCGAAAGGTCCTTATTGGCGATGTCATACACTCCGGTTACTGCAACAGTTGGAAACAGACCCGATCTTTCAGCTTTGTAACCTTCCCCAGCCAACTCCTTCTTCTTGTTGATCTGAGCCAGCAACGGACTTTTCGCCACAGCCCTCTCATAGAAGTAATCGACATTTTCAATTGAATCGAGATAAAACAGATTGGTCACAGGCTGAATAATAATGGCTTCCTTTTCTGCAAGTGTATTGAGCAATGCTTCATTCAGTATATCATTTTGTCTGACAGATTTCTGGTATTCCCTTTCTGAATCATACAGACTTAGTTTTGAATTCAGCAATTCAACATTGGCAATCTGTCCCTGCTGCTGCAATTTCTCAGCATCATGGTAATGGTGTTCCGTGACAGTCCTGACATCGCCTCTGACTTTCAATGCCTCTTCAGCCAGCACTTTGCCAAAATATCGCTCAATCAACTCGTTGGTCAGCTCATAGGACTTCTGAAGGTTTTCAAGACCGACGGCCTCATACCTGATTTGTGCGGCTCTGTTGGCCGCATTGATTTTTCCGCCGGTAAAAACCGGCCACATGAATCCAGCCGAAAGGGTGGCAAACTGTTTTTCCTGAATGGTGAGATCCCAGTTGGCACTGTTGACGGCATTTGCCCCATCCACCATTTCCTTCCTGACAGCCTGGGTCGAAATTTGATCGGGCAAAATGGGCATTACCCCATTGGTGGCCGGATCCGGATTGGGAACACCGCTAAATACACCATAACTCCCAAGTGTTTGGTACAATGGCGTGATGGCATCCCGGACAGGCGTAAGATCGAAATGAATCTTGTCTTCCATCAGCGTGTAACCGGCATTCAATGAGACTCTTGGAAACCGGAGTCCCCTGACCGCTTTCACCTCCTGCTCCATCTGGAGCAGATGGTGATCCGACTGCCTGATCAGAAAATTATTTCGAAGCGTCAACTGCAAAGCTTCCTCAAACGTTATCCTCCTGGGATCATTGTTCGAGGCCTCGCCGGCCTGAATTGAAAAAACCAACAGGCAAAAAAGGAGCGCCTTCCAGGTAGGATAGATTCGCATATTTTGCGTTTTAAGGGATTGAATAAAAACCGGTGCTGAAACTGTTGGTCAGCCTCAACGACATGAATATTTACAACTGAATACCGACCGTGAGGCTTAACGCTTTTGTGCGGTAATCTGATGGTTGATTGCCTATTTCCGCCATACCAATATCATACCTGAGGTCGAATCTGATGTTCTGCTTGCAGATCGGTGCCTGGAAGCCTATGCCCAGCGTAGCGCCCCAGTCTGTTTTATTGTCGCCGGTGAGCGTAACTGCATCAGCGGGGCGCATCTTGTTGTTGAGTGCAAACGCAGCGTAGGGACCTCCGTTGATGTAAAAAACATATTGATGGTTGTCAAGCAGATGGATGTCGCGATACTGAAAAAGCAACGGCACCTGAAGATAATGTACCATGAAATCCGTTTGACCGGTGGTATTCAACTCGAAGGTTTCATCACTACGACCTTTGCGCAGGTAATTAATCTCAGGCTGCAGGTAGAAGGACTTGCAGACAGGGATATCCAGAAAAGCGCCTGCAGTGTAGGACATGGTGACATTGCTGTTGTCTGTGATATCACCCTTGTTGGCAAAAGTTGTTACCGCAGCGCCGGTTCGCAGTCCGTAATTGAATTGGCCGAATGTAATGGTTGAAATCAGCATGAGCGCTGAAAGAAGGAGCAGAGAATTCTTTGTCGTTGTTTTCATTTGTATCTAGTATTAATGATGCAAAGGAAAAGTATCTGTCAGGGAGAATTTTTGATCTGGATCAAAAAATAGAAATCGCGAAATATATTTTATCAATTGCGACCGGAGCATTCAGGGTCATAATCCGTCCGGCATTTAGCTGTCAATTTTTGCCTTTGGGAAAAAAGATTCAATTTCTCAACCCTGATTCTAGCAGAAGCTGTTGTTATCCCGCAATTGGGATAATTGGCCAACCGTTCAAGGCGAACGATTGTATTATTTCCCTGCCCGGATCCGGCTCAATGTTTCCTGAGTAATTCCCAGAAAAGAAGCGATATAGCCCAACTTGGCCCGCTGAAAGATTTTGGGATATTCCTTCATCAGAGCATTGTACTTCTCTTCGGCACTCTGAAATTTCATGGCGATCATGTATTCAGCCAACTTTTTGGCCAATTCGTACACGGCATGAAAGGCGAACCTGGCCATCTCGTGATTTTCATTGAGCATGGCTTCCATCTCAGAATATTTGAGCGAATAAATCACAGAATCCTCCAGTAATTCACAATAAACCAAAGTTGGTTTGTGGTGATAAAAGCTATCCACGGCAGTGAGGAAATTGTTGTCGGCAAAAAACCATTGGGTAATCTCTTTCCCGTTTTCAGCGATATAATAAACGCGTGCCAATCCAGTTTCAATATAATAGATATGCTGACAGATTTCGCCCTGTCTATAGAGGTTGTGTCCTTTGGGGTATTCATCTCTGCGGAATATGGCACTGATCGCCTCCTCTGTCTGATCCGACAGATTGGCAACGCTTTTGATATAGGGTGGCAAATGCATGGTTCTTTTTCTAAAATATCATTGATGTTTTCACCAAACAGACATCATTTCAACTGTCAATTTTTCTTTTTGGATTCCTTTTTAGAATCCTGACACTGATCAGACACAATCTCATTTCCAATTAATTGCAGGACCAAATTGTCTTATTAGCTCGTCAGTTCCCTTCAGCTTCCAGCTTTCAACTTTCAACTTTCTTATTCCCTCCGAACAATCTTCTGAGAAACGGCACCTTCAGTTCCACTGCTCCCTCCGGACAAAGTTCCTGACAGCAATAGCATCGTATACAATTGTCATATTGAAAAGATGGTGGAACCTTTTTATTTCCGTCGTGCCAGTCGACCGCTTTTGGCGTGACCGGACAAACCTTTACACAGGTACCACACCTGGTGCATTTTTCATTAACAATCCATGGTTTGGAAACCAGCGCATTTTTAAGCAAATTACTGCCTTTGGCCCGCGAATAGGGCTTGATCGGTTTACGTTGTATATCAAATTCCTTGTCAACAAAGCTCTCCAGAGTATCACCTACAAGTTCAATCTCATCCTGCTTCCAGGTCCCCATTCCGGCATCCATGCCCAGGGTAGTGGTAGGCACGAATTCAGGATTGATATCAATCATTCTGCATACGGTTGCGTCGAGGGCCACAGGATCCGCCGAAAAGAGCAATACTTTCATCGGCCGTCCTCTCCCTCCCCTTGGACCGTTTCCTTCCATGGCGATGATGCCATCCATGACATAAAGCCTTGGATGAAGGAACGAATTCAGGTCAACAAGCATTCTGGCAAAATCGATGGCACTGGAAAGTTTGACATGAAACTCCCCTTTCAGCGCTCCGGGAACGCATCCGAACTGGTTTTTGATACAGCCCGTCAATCGTTCGAGTCCATGGGTCTTGAGTTTGGGCAGACTGATGATCCCGTCACAATCAAGGGCCCCGTTGGCCACCACAAATTTTTTGTTCTGAACCCCGCGCTCATGGTGGATCTCTCTGCCATTCTTAAAGTCGGCTAACGCGATTCCATGCGCTACAGCCACTTCGAGAAATCCGGTTTTCCTGGCAGCCAATTCCGGGCTTTGAATGGCCGGAGAATCCCCGTAAGAAAAAACAGCGCCTGTTGTTGCAAAAACCTCAAGCATCGCCCTGAAGACTGTCGGATGGGTGGTGGTCAGCTTTTCCGGCGGATCAGCAACCAACCAGTTCGGCTTGAAGAGAATTTTCTCACCCGGCTTTACAAATTTTTCAGCTCCACCAAGTAAATCGATGCCACGCTTAACTGCATCCCTCACTTTCTGAAAATCGTAATCTTCACAACGCACCAACGCTACTTTCGACATCTCCTGAATTTTTGAATGATAGCGGGCAGCCCGCTTCCTGACTATCCGGCAATAAAAATAAGACAAAAAAATGGAAGATGACCGGTACGTGATCATTGCCAATTCTGCCTTTATTTCCATCAAGTCAGCCTTCCAGCCTGTTGAAGTCAGGTTTTCAGTTTCAAAACAGAGATTTGGAAGAGGAAATTCCAGCATCTTGCACTGTTTCTCGGATCATTCCGCTAATTTTGTACCGGAAACAACTTTTTTCGTCAATACCCTTACCAGAATATCCCAGGCAATGCCAATAATTCCCGACTTCACCGATCAAAAGACACTCGAAAAATATTCTTCTGCATTTACCCTTTCGGACATGGAGATATTTGTATTTCCCGATTTACTCTATTCCCTGGTGATTGCCAACATCATGAGCCCTGTCATCTGGAAATGGCGCGATGAAGAATGGTTCGAGGGGATCAGTAAAAAGTCTTCGAATTTCAAGATCAACAGGATCAAGCAATACATCATGGATCATTATGTATTTAATCTGGATCTGGAAACCTGGGGACTGACAGACAAGGAAACGGAAATCAACCGTTTTAAGGGTGCTATCGACATCGACATTCTGAAACGTTCGAATGCGCTGTTTGGCTATGAAGGGGACAAATACTATTTCGACATCGATATCAGACGGCATTTCGGACTGGACAAATACGAGAGCGACATAATTCCCTATTGGAAAACCGAAACGGTTGAGGCGATGACTGCTTTTCGCTTCAGGGATTCATTTGACAGGGGCGCCGGCGAGTGCGTTTCGTTGTCAGCCCTTTACGCTGCAGCTTTGTTCATCGTTGGCGGTATTCCGCTTGAACAGATGTACCTGATGGGAACACCCCTGCACTCTCAGAATTTCATCGACATCAACGACGGGGTACTCACCAACAACAGACGCATTGTATCTAAAAAGATGTGGTTCAACGGCACTTCCATCTCTACCCGTGCCCGCAGGGCTCTTGAACATGAAAAAATCACCATCGTGTCGCATCTCAGCGGATATATCCACTATCTGTATGAGACCGCCACCATCAACAAGGCCGCCTACCGCCATTTTTCCGGCAAACTGACCCGATTTCTCACCACGCAGATTTCAGCCGAACTATTTATCAACTTCCTGCGGTACCACATGAAATTTAAGAAATGCTTCCAGTACAGGCATTTCATGAATTCGCGCAACTATTATATTCCGATGGAAACCATCTTTGAGTATGAACATTCTACCCGGCATGTCTTTTCAGAAAGTGGCAGCGAGGCTCTTTTGCAGGAGATTGACGATGAGGAATTCAGCATCGTTCCGCTCCCTGACCTCCTGGTACTGCAGGAAATCATCACTTATCTCCAGCAAAACAAGGAATCTACGGTGATAGACCTGATGAAATTCAGCCTCGAAGAGGCCAAAGGATCCAAAGAATTCACCAAAGAAACAATCAAACTTTTATTCAGTGAACTTGGCAAATTTCTGAAAGTAGAGCCCAAACTTCCTGATACAAAAAAGAAATTCATTGACTCTGAGACATTAAACATCCATATCAGGCAGGATCGCGCCGAAATTGCAGAATTAATCACAAGGAAATCTGCCGAAAATGAACTGGCCCTCCTTTCCCTATATGCCTACCGGGATATGGGTCTGATAGACTGGAAGCCTTTTCTCATCGCTGCACTCCAAAGAAATCCTGTTTCGGTGGAAGGTCTGAAAGGCAAAACAGCGGATGAAGCCTATCAATTGGTTTCCGGTTTGACCAACGAATCAATTTATGATGCGCAAAGACTGGCAATGCCGGATGAGACCTGGAATTTCGGGCGGGGCGACGGGATCGAGAAGGCCCTTCTTTTGGCCAATTTCCTGGTGAATGCATTGAAGATTCAAAATATCAACCTTACGATCCGGCATACCCAGGTTCTGCTCGAATGTGCCGACGGGTCCTATTTGTTTCACTCGGAAAAAGGTATCGTCAACGCTCTAAGTAACATCAGTAATTAATCGTCCGGATGAATTATTTCCGGTACATAATACTACTTTTTTAGCTGTCTCTGTTTAATTTCGCCTAATATTATCCAACCATTCAATTCAGATGTCATGAAAACACGAAAAGGAATCTTGTCCGTTTTTCTCCCGTTCGTATTTACAGTTTGTCTATACGTTGTATTCTATTCCAGAATCGCGACCAAGCCAAACGACGCGGGTTTCTGGTTTATCTTCATCATGGGAATGTCGCTGGGCATCGCCATCACACAACTGTCCCTGTTACTGAAGTCCGGACGCAAGGATTAATAAAACGCTGTACCAATTTAAGCTACCTTTGTTCCCATGCTATCATTGAATCAGATTCATGAGTTCAGGTCTTCACCCGAAATTCTTCAAAAACTGGAGGATTACGGTACCTTGAAAATATTTGATGCAGATGATATCATTTTGGACGAAAATGCCTACATCAAGGCCATTCCGATTGTCATCAGCGGCAGCATCAAGGTCATGCGAACGGATGAAGACGGCAGGGAATTGTTGCTTTACTACATTACAGGAGGTGAAAGTTGCATCATGTCTTTTCTGGGTGGCATGCACGACGACACCAGCAAGGTGCGGGCTATCGCGGAAGAAAAAACCGAAGTATTGTTTATCCCGATTGACAAGGTCGGAGTCCTGATCAGGGAATTCCCTCAATGGCTTGATTATATCTTCCGGCTTTACCACAAACGCTTCGAAGAATTACTGGACACCCTGAATGCTGTTGCCTTCAAAAAAATGGATGAACGCCTGCTCGGTTACATCCAAAAAAAATGCGAACTCACAGGCAGTAAAACCCTCTCAATCACTCACGAACAGCTCTCTCACGAACTTGGCACCGCCCGTGTCGTCGCTTCCAGGCTTCTGAAACAGATGGAAGAAAATGGGCTGGTGAAACTGGGCCGAAATAAAATTACCCTTCTGTAACAAAAGTAGCAGTAGAAGATTTTGCGTTGACTGATCTTTGCTGGAAATTTAAAAAACAAAGTTAAAAGCACATGAAAGCAAATATTGGAACTCTCGATCGCATCATCAGGGTGCTTGTGGCCGTGGTGATCGCCATTCTTTATTTTACCGGTGTTGTGTCAGGTACTGCAGCAATCGTACTACTCATTTTAGCAGGAGTTTTCGTTCTCACGAGCCTGATTAAATTTTGTCCGTTGTATTTGCCGTTTGGACTGTCGACCAAAAAGAAGTAGTCCATATAAAGCGTTCAAAAGTAATTGGTGGCGTTTAAACTCTGCCAAGATTCGCGGAGGGATTTTGGCAGAGGTTTCCATGTCCGTTGATCCAAAATTGAACTGCGTACAGAGAAACTGATGCCATAGCCATGCCATTGATCTTGTGCCGCTGTTTATCTGTATCTTACAATCCATTTTCAAAAACATCTTAATCATTATCCGTCAACAATCAATATTATTTTTTTTTCTGATGATCAACTTTCTTAAAAATATGCTGGGCTTCGGCCCTGCGGTGAATTACAGGGAACTGGTACAAAACGGTGCAATTATCATCGACGTGCGGACCAAAGGTGAATTTCAGGGCGGACACATCAAGAGTTCTGTCAATGTTCCACTGGCCAACCTTAACGGACATTTGTCCAAACTGAAAAAAAACAAGCCGGTCATTACCTGTTGCGCCTCAGGTTCACGCAGCGCCTCTGCCAAAAGCTTCCTGAAATCAAACGGATTCGAGGAAGTTTACAATGGGGGTAGTTGGATCAGCCTGCAAAGTAAAATCAGGTTGCAATAGAAGGAAATTAGGCATAGAACTCAATATCATGGCCAACTGACAATTGACCGTGGTTTTGGATTTCTTTCTGAGAACCAATGTTGGATCAAGAGATCAAACAACAACCCATCAAAAAAGGAAGCTTTCACTTCCTTTTTTGATGGGTTAAACGTGTTCTGGTGTTTCACCCCTCATGGTCAGTTCTACCGGGTTGTAGCCGGGATTGAAGGGGAAAAGCTTAATTGAGTCCCAGATGGTTCATTTGGCTTACTGTCAGCGGAGCCCCTACTTCAATGGTTGCACGCTTGCTGATTCCTGCCTGACGATTGAAATCGTGGTGTCTGGTATTGGCTGAAACTGCCAATGTGAATGCGATACCTAAAACGAAAAGTGTTGTTCCTGCTAAAATTCTTTTTACTGTTTTCATGACTTATAATTTTTAAATGTTTGTTGTTTAATTTTTAATTATGCTCAAAAATAGTGCTGCCACCCATGGTTCGAAAACACAATCGACGAACTGGCCTGTTTTATAGACAGTTTGTTACTATTTACCGAAGATCCATCCTCTTTGACGAAGGATAATCATTTCCGGAGCGACCAAAAAGCAACCAGAAAACTCCGTTTTGTGAATTATTACAGGGTGGATAGATGGTCCTGACAATCCATTTCAACCATTCTTTCTTCGTAAGAAGACCTCTGCCGGCGGCTCACAAGAGAAGGCTCATTTGATGGCATCAATTGAAAATCTCTCCGTTAATAGATTTTAGCTTAAAGAATATTCCAATGTTGTTGATTCTGATTTTCGTATTTCAAAAATTTCATCAGTATTGTGCGCAAAGGATAAAATTTGAAATGATCATTTGCTCCTATCTGCTGAACCAGGTTGCTTTTGTGCTAAAAACAACAACCCATCAAAAAAGGAAGTTTTCACTTCCTTTTTTGATGGGTTCAACCTGTTCGGGTTTTCACCCCTCATGGTAAGATGCGCCGAAAATAGCCGGCGACTGAAGGGGCCTGGCTTAAATGAGTCCCAGATGCTTCATTTGGCTTACGGTCAAAGGAGCTCCAACTTCAATGGTTGCACGCTTGCTGATTCCTGCATGACGATTGAAATCGTTGTGTTTGTTGTTGGCTGCAACTGCCAACGTGAATACGATACCTAAAACGAAAAGTGTTGTTCCTGCTAAAATTCTTTTTGCTGTTTTCATGACTTATAATTTTTAATTGTTTGTTGTTTAATTTTTAATTACACTCAAAAATAATACGGCCCCGCACAGTACGAAAACGCAATCGACGAATTGTCCTGTTTTATAGACAGTTCGTTCGAATTCATCGAAGTATGGAGTCAAGGATAATGGTATAATGTCACACGAAGACCAGGGACCAGTCTAAAATAGGCCAGGGATTAACTGTTCGCATACCAGAAAACAACCTCTTTTGGACATCCTTGTTATTCCGCTCGTAACTCATTACTTCACAAGGTAATTCCATGTAATAATTTAACCACCTTGTTTGCTTTTTTTGTAAATTTGGGGTATTAAACCTTTAAAACCTTTGCCATGATTTGGATTATTCCTGTAGTTATTGTAGTGATTATCTTTTGGCTGATTGGCATTTACAACAGTCTGGTACGTCTTCGCAACACAAGGCAGAACGCTTTTGCCGACATTGATGTCCAGCTCAGACAGCGGCACGACCTTGTTCCACAGCTCGTGGAAACCGTCAAAGGCTACGCGACGCACGAGCGGGAGTTGCTGACCAGAATAACAGAAGCCAGGACAGCGGCCATGGGAGCCACCACCATTGATGAAAAAATCAAAACTGAAACACAGCTGTCTTCTGCCCTTCAGGGACTAAAGGTATCCGTCGAAGCGTATCCTGACCTGAAAGCCAACCAGAATTTCCTGCAGCTTCAGGAAGAGTTGAGCGACATCGAGAACAAACTGGCAGCTGCCCGCAGATATTTCAACGCTGCAACTACTGAATACAATACCGGAATTGAAACTTTCCCGTCCAATCTGATCGCCGGCAATTTCGGCTTTCAGCGGGAGACTTTGTTCGATCTGGGCCAGGACAGAGCGACCATGGCTGAACCACCCAAGATCAGCTTCAATTAATGACTTACGTCGG
>JBAXUL010000128.1:0-10540 GCA_037129695.1 Prolixibacteraceae bacterium | reverse complement strand
ACGGCAGAACTTCAGAAATATTTTGGGTTCGACCGATTCAAGGGACAACAAGAAGAAGTCATAAAAAGTGTACTGGCAGGACAAGATACTTTTGTCCTGATGCCGACCGGCGGGGGAAAATCACTCTGCTATCAGCTACCGGCCCTTCTTCAGGAGGGCACTGCCATTGTGATCTCTCCTCTGATTGCGCTGATGAAAAACCAGGTGGATGCCATCCGGAGTTTCAGCGTACATGATGGGATCGCCCACTTTCTTAACTCCAGCCTGACGAAATCAGCCATACAAAAAGTAAAGGAAGATATCGGCAAAGGTCAGACCAAATTATTGTATGTTGCGCCTGAGTCGCTGACAAAGCAGGAGAACATCGATTTTCTGAAAACCATCAAGATCTCTTTTTATGCGATCGACGAGGCGCACTGCATCTCAGAATGGGGTCATGATTTTCGCCCGGAATACAGACGGATCAGGCCCATCGTCAACGAGATCGGTTCTGCACCTATTATTGCTTTGACAGCCACTGCCACACCCAAAGTCCAGAGCGACATACAAAAAAACCTCGGGATGTTGAATGCCAACGTATTCAAATCCTCCTTCAACAGGCCCAACCTGTTCTATGAAGTGCGGCCTAAAATAAAAGCCAAAGATCAGATTATCCGTTTGTTCAGAAACAATGTCGGAAAATCGGCCATCATCTATTGCCTGAGTCGCAAAAAAGTGGAAGAGATAACGGAACTGCTTCAGGTCAATGGCATCAAAGCCCTTGCCTACCATGCAGGGATGGACTCAACAACGCGCTCTGGTAACCAGGACAAATTCCTAATGGAAGAGGTTGATGTCATCGTTGCTACCATTGCTTTTGGGATGGGTATCGACAAACCTGATGTCCGTTTCGTGGTACACTATGACATTCCAAAATCTCTGGAAGGCTTCTACCAGGAGACCGGCCGGGCCGGACGCGACGGTGGAGACGGACGGTGTATCACTTTTTACAGCTACAAGGACATCCAAAAGCTCGAAAAATTCATGCAAGGGAAACCGGTTGCCGAACAGGAAATCGGAAAACAGCTGCTGCTTGATACGGTCGCATTCGCCGAATCCTCACTATGCCGAAGGACCATCCTCTTGCATTATTTTGGCGAAAAGTACATTACCGAGAACTGCGAACATTGCGACAACTGTCTGAATCCGAAAGAGCTGATCGAAGGGAAAGAGATGGTAACCCTTGCGCTTCAAGCGGTGCTGGATGTGAAAGAACAGTGTAAAAGTGAACATTTGGTCAACATCCTGACAGGAAATGAAACTGCACAGGTGAAGTCCTTCATGCACAACCAGCTTGAAATTTTCGGAGAAGGCGACGACCACAAGGACAAATTGTGGAATGCTGTCTATCGTCAGTGCATCATCGCAGGGTTCCTGATCAAGGATATTGAAAACTATGGTGTACTGAAAATGGCCGAAAAAGGCAGGGCTTACCTGAAAAATCCCCAGCCTTTTACCATTGTCAAAAACCACGACTACGACGCGGAAGAAGAATCAGAGGAAACACCTTCAGGTGCCGGAGCGGTCGGTGATCCCGAACTCTTTTCAATGCTGAAAGATCTTCGCAAAAAAGTAGCGGTCAAAAATAACCTTCCTCCGTTTGTCATTTTCCAGGATCCCTCGCTTGCAGATATGTCCATTCAGTATCCAACTTCACTGGATGAATTGCAAAACATCATCGGTGTGGGACAAGGCAAAGCCCAGCGCTACGGCAAACCATTCGTCGAGCTGATCAAGAAGCATGTGGAAGACAACGGGATTGAGCGCGCCCAGGATTTTGTGGTACGTTCTGTCGCCAACAAATCCAAAAACAAGGTATTCATCATCCAGAGCATTGACAGAAAACTGCCCCTCGACGAGATCGCTGCGGGCAAGGATATGGACATGGATACGTTACTCACCGAAATCGAAGCCATCGTCAATTCAGGAACAAAAGTCAACCTCGATTATTACATCTATGACATCATGGATGAAGAACAGGTGGAGGACATTTTCAATTATTTCAAGGAAGATGCCGCCTCAGATTCCATGGAGGAGGCCATTGCCGAATTGGGAGACGACTATGAAACGGCTGAGATCAGACTGATCCGAATTAAGTTTCTAGCCGAGATGGGGAACTAAAAAAGGCAAAAGTGGGGACTCACAACATGTGTGTTCTTCCAAGCTAACAGCTAACAGCTTGTATTTCACCCTTTAACCATCGGCAATTCCATAACAAACATCGTTGCGCCCGGCTTGCTTTCGAAATGAATCTCTCCTTTGTAATTTTCCAGGATACTTTTTGTAATGGCCAGTCCCAAACCCATTCCTCCGCTTTTGGTGGTAAAATTGGGTTCAAAGAGTCTGTTACGGTCTTCCTCCGGTATCCCTGATCCATTGTCGCTGACAGTAATCCTCAATTTTCGATCAACGGCTTCAAGTCTTACCACGATTTTGCCTTCAGTTTGAATCTGAAGTGCCTGAGTCGCATTTCGGATGATATTGACTAGTGCCCTCCGAAGCTGATCGCGGTCGCCAGAAACGAACAAACGTTCATCCGGAAAAATAACCTGCAGGGAGTATTCATCAGGAGCATCAAATAGTAGCGATACCTCTCTGACCAAACCATTCATCTCGACGGGCTCGATTTTTGTGGATGGCAGACGGGCAAAATCCGAAAAAGCCGAGGCAATGGTAGACAAGGCATCAATCTGCACGACCAGCATCCTGGTTACCTGGTTGAAATAATCATCAAAATTGGGAGCACCCTCATCCTTGATCTTTTGCAAGTATTGGATGTTCAGTTTCATGGGGGTAAGCGGATTGTTGATCTCATGAGCAATCTGCCTCGCCATCTCCTTCCATGCGGATTCGCGTTCGGACCTCGCCAGTAAGTCTGCGCTATCTGCCAATTCTGCCACTTTTTGGTTATATGCCTCAACCAGCCTGCCTATTTCATCTTCGCCCCGGTATTCGATCCTTGCATTCTGTTTCCCCAGCGCGATGCCTTTTAGTTTCTGCTCAATCTGGAGCAAGGGAACTGTCAGTTTCGTACTGATTAGCAAAGCAATAACCATCGTCAGAAGGACCAGCAAAATGTAGAGGTTGATAAAAGCCACAATAAACCCCGAGACCTGCTTCGTGAAATCATCCTGACGGTTGAAATAAGGCAGGTTGACATAGCCAACCAGTTCCTCTGAATGGTTGAAAAGCGGTGCGTAAACAGAGAAAAACTCCATTTTTCCAAGATTTTCATTGTGCAGGAAGGTAGCTCCTCCCTGAATACTCATTGCCCGGAAAGCCTGAGGGTTCATCCGTTCGGAGGTCAGTCCCTGTTCGAAAATTTCAACGCGTGAACTGGCCACAACTTTCCCCTTCAGGTTATAAACATTGATATCAGTCCAGGTAATATCGGAAATTTCAGATAACTGATCTCCAAGGTAATCATGGATCGAGTCAAGCTTCACTGTTTTTCCTATCCTTAAACCCAATTCCGAGGATATAGCCCTCACCTTCTGATCCAGATTCTCTTTCATGGATCGTTGAAACTCACTGTAATTGTACTGTATCAATCCCAAGCCGATCAGAAAGAGTGCCAGCAGCAGGGTGGATACCAGTGTAAACTGAATTTTTCCCCGTAGTTCAAGTCTGTTCACCGCAATTAATTTCATCCGCTGACTGAACAATATCCATGCAAAACCGAACAGGTAGACAAATAAAAACAGTGGAGGAAAACCTCTTCCTTTCTCCACCCAGGAGGCGATGGGAAAACTCACAACGACATAGTTTTCTCCGCTCCGCTTGTACACACAATGCGAGTATCCCTCCTTTTCATAGTAGGTAAACTCCGAATCATAATGAACCCCGGGCGAAATTGCAGGATCATACAAATAACTGCCACCTCTGTCTACCAATTTTTTATCGAAATACTTGGCATAGCTGTATGTTTCATTTCGGTTTCTTTTGGTAGCCTGCTGGTCCATCAGTAACTGAGGATAACCCTTGCCTTCGGGTATTATCTTCGAATTCAGTTCAATAAATGCGATCAGCGGTTTTTGGTTTTTAGAATCCGGGAAATGCAACTCTCCCAGGTAAGAGATTCTTCCGTTGAGACGATCCATAAAATAAAAATCCGATCCCGGCAACACTACACCTTTGGAAGACTTCAACTGGTCGAAAAAATTCTGGCAAGGGAATCTCTTTCGCTCATCAGGCAGGAAAACACTGTCATTTGTTCCGCAGACGGTTACCTGAAGTTCGTAATTGTTCCAGAAACCAGTAAAATAATTCTCCTTCAGATAGCTTTCGAAATTCCGGTAAGGTGGATTCAATAATTTCAGTATCACAGAGTCTTTATGAACTTTCGCCTCGAAATCAGATAGAAAGGTCTCAGCGGCAGGATCGCGTTCGGTAGCCAGATTGACAGCCATCACCTGTTGTATTCCTGCTTTCCTTCCGGCAATCTCTCGCTGTGCAATCAGATTGAGTCCGAACGCAAGCAATAAGCCGTAGATCAACAAAAAAGAAAGCTTATATCTTGCCAGCATATCCAGACCGGTTCTGCCCATGAGAAATACCAACACCAGGTAAAAAATGACTGCAGTAACCGGGAATTTTATTCCGGCAAGCATCAACCCAAAAATCACAACTACCAATGAATAAAGAATCATGGCAAAAAAGGAAGTAAATCTGCCGGCTGAAAAGGCAGTGCATCTGACTCTGATCAAAATAATGCCAAGACCAATCATTTGCAGGGCTATGCACCCTGTAGCCAGGATATTGGGGAAGGAAATGCTGAAATTGCTGTAAATTTCGAGGGATACATCAGAGTTATTCAATAGAATAATGAACAGCCGGATGGACAAGATGAAATAGCCGGATGCGACAAGGTAGAGCAAGAGGTTTTCACCGGAAACCGCTCGCAGATGACGTTCTTTCCTGAATTGCACAAAAAAGGAATGGGCCAAAAAGAAGAGGGAAAAGGATAGGAGCAGATAGTCACCCAACGATGGAAGAAGCCTCCCCCAGGCAAAGTGGGAAGGAGCAAACAGTTTATTGGCATACACATCTCCGGGAAGCCTGAGATAATTCAACAGAAGATAAAATGTGATGGCAAAAATGGCTGAGAGACCAAATTTCTGGTACGACTTCAATTTCAGATGGTTGATCTGCCTGTTGAACTGCGCGGAAACAAGCACCACAAAAATCAGAAAAAAAAGAAGTGCCGGGATGGTCTCCTCTGAGGTTCCGTTTTGCTTTCCCCTGAATTGGATTCCAAAATGAAATTTTCCTTCCTGACAAAACACCTGGATGTTGCCGGGTAGCTGTTCGGCAACAACTTCACTTTGATCGGAGAGCCTAAAATCAGGATGAAAAGCAGACTGAACATACCTGTTTTGGTAAGGAAAATCGCGTTTGATCAGCATATATCCGGTGACAGTATATTTTCCCGACTGTTGGGTAAAAAGATAGAACCAGCCGGTGGGCAACCGCTTGAGATTCCCTTCCGGCTTGACCTGGAAGGTATTGTGATCGAAAGCTACCAGCGAGGAACTCCAGAATACCAGCGAATCGGGGGATGATACCGTGAAAAAGAGTCCCGAATCATCAAGTTTGCTATTTTCCGGAGCAAGCCATAATTCCCTCACCTCTTTTTCTGAGGCTATCCGGGTAACGAGCCGAGCCATCTCACTTCTGATAAGTTTCTCCTTTCCCTCGAATACACTGAAAATCCGCTCGCCTTCTGCTTTCTGGTCGGCCCCACTGAAAAACACCGGGCGCCACGCGAGGGAAAGGCACAATGAGATCAACCCGGCCAACAACAGGGAATAATTGGAGATACTGTTTCCGGCTCGATTAGGCATGGTGATAAGGTTCTCCCTTGATAATGGTCATCGCACGGTACAATTGTTCAATAAAAAGCAAGCGCACCAACTGATGCGGAAAAGTCAGCCTGGAAAGCGACATTTTTGAATCTGCCCTTTTGTACATAGCCTCAGAAAACCCGTAAGGTCCGCCCACTACGAAAATCACCTGACGCGTACCCGACAGCATTCGTTTTTCAATCCAGCCGGCCAGGCCGGGAGAAGAATATTCGGCACCTTCAACATCCAGCAAAACCAGTTCGTCTCCGGTCGAGACGAGGTCAAGAATGGCTTTCCCTTCCCTTTCCTTCTGCTGATCAGCTGTAAGGTTCCGGCTATTTTTGATATCCGCTATGACCCTCATTTCGAATGGCAGGTAATGGACCAGCCGTTTCTGGTAATCCGTTATTCCTTCATTCAAATATTTTTTGTCGGTGGGTCCCACCAGTAACAGGGTAATTTTCACGGCATCATTATTGTAACATATTCTACAAAGTAATGTTATTTTTACATATTGTATTAAATCCACGGTTAAATTTGCAGGGTCAACTAATAATTGATAGTTTAACTGAAAGTTCTATAAGGTTGATTACATTTCAAGCAAGTGTCATGAAGAAGTTTCTTTACGTTTTTATTGCTGTCTTTTTGCTGTCTTTTTCTACGTACAGCGTTTTCGGTCAGATACCTGACCTACTGGAATCCGGATTAAAATCCGGAAATGCGAAAATGGTAGCCTCCTGTTTCAATGATAACATGGAACTGGTGATTCTTGACAAGGAAAATGTCTGCTCCAGAGAGCAGGGAGAAATGATTCTCAACGATTTTTTCAGCAAAAACAAACCCACTGACTTTAAGTTAACCCATCAGGGAGGAACAGACTCGTTGTATGGCATTGGTAAACTGCAAACTGCAGGGACCAGTTACAGAATCTATTTTGTACTGAAAACATTCGCCAATAAACCACTTGTAGTTCAACTGCGGATTGAGAAGGATCAATAACTAATTGTGAATGGATCATTGATCAAATCCTTTGAGACTTTTAATCATATTTTTTTACCTGACTGCAGCACGATGATCTTTCTGAATAATACCAAACTTTGGGCAAAAAAAATTTGGATCCGGATTATCCTGAGAGCAAAAAAAATTACTGTCCCCTTCTTTGACAGGCTTCCCTTGTACGACGTGGCACGATTCTTCCTGAAAGGAATTTATGACGGCGCCATCACAACCAGGGCATCAGCCATTGCATTTAACTTCATCCTCGCAGTCTTTCCGACCATCATCTTTCTTTTTACGCTGATCCCGTATATTCCCATCGAAAACTTCCAGCAGCAACTGATGGCGTTGATACAAAGCGTCCTTCCCGATAATGCTTTTATTGCAGTCAAAGGGACAATCCAGGATATCATCACAAGACCCCGGGTTAGCTTGCTATCCTTCGGGTTTCTGGCGGCATTTGTCTTTTCAACCAATGGGCTGGTTTCTATCATGGTCGCTTTCAACGGAACCATTCATGCCATTGAGACCCGGGGAATCGTGAGCTTGTACAGCATTGCATTCGGATTATCCGTCATATTAACTTCACTGACAACCCTCAGCGTAGCATTGATTACCGCCAGTCAGCATGTCATGGAAATTTTGCTTGCCAAACAATACATCCGTTTCGACTACATCTACTACCTGCTCATAGGTGGTAAGTGGCTAGTTATCTTGCTACTGTTCTTTTTCGCTTTCGCCTTCCTGTTTTACTTCGCCCCGGCCCGAAGAATGAAATTCCGGTTTATTTCTGCCGGTGGCACGCTCGCAACGATCCTGTCGGTGTTAGTTTCCGTCGGATTTTCGTTCTACATCAACAATTTCGGAAAGTACAACACCCTGTACGGATCCATCGGCACATTGGTGGTGGTGATGCTCTGGTTTTATTTTATGTCGCTGAGCCTGCTGATTGGCTTCGAACTGAATGCCAGCATCTGGAGTGCCCAAACCAAAGCGAATGCGGATCTTGCCCGTCTGGATGAAGGCGATAAGTGAACCTGTTGGATAATTTAAGGCAATGGTGCAAAAAGAGATGGTCTAAGTAGCCGACGTAAGGAGGAAATTCCACAAATTCTTACTTGGTCTAAACTCACTAAAAGGGAATTCCCAATTATCAATTTGCCATTTTCCTTGCCCTGATCATTCGATCTTTCCCCTGAAGATCTTTCCTGGTAAGTATTTCATCGAAGCCAAACTCACGTAAGAGTTCGGCGGTTTTTTCACCCATTCTTTCGTTGATTTCGAAATACAAACTACCGTGATGTTCGAGATGAACCGATGCAAACTGTGCGATGATCCGGTAGAATATCAGTGGATCATGGTCCGGAACAAAGAGTGCCAGATGAGGTTCAAATTCGAGCACATTTTTTTCCATCAAGGTGGATTCTTCGGCCAAAACATAAGGAGGGTTACTCACGATAACCTCCCATCTGGTGGATACAGGAATATTGGAAGTGTTGAATATATCCTGCACTGAAAACCTGACCTTGGAATCATTCCCTACTGCATTTTGCCGGGCCATTTCCAGAGCCTCCTCTGAGATATCCCATCCCTCGAGGCTTTCCATGGATGTATGCTTGTCGATCGAGATAGGGATACAGCCACTGCCTGTTCCAATGTCAAGAAGGCTTCTGCATTGGCCTGATTCCTTGATGATCCAGTCGACCAGCTCTTCTGTCTCGGCTCTTGGAATCAGTACCGAGGGTGACACTGAAAAATTCAAACCATAAAAATCTGTTTCTCCCAGAATATATTGGATGGGTTCATGGGTGATAAGCCGGTTCAGTATCTCCCCGATTTGCATTATCTTTGGTTCGGGGAGTTGATCAGACTGATGCAGATGCAATTGAAGCCGGCTATAGCCTGTCGCATGTTCCAGAATGATCCGGGTCATACTCTCTACCTCTTCAGAAGAGTAAATGGGAGAGAGTTTCTCCCTGATTATTTTTTTTGCATTTAACATGATGAGTGGTACAAAAATAGAGAAAGGAAGCAGAATTGATGCTCCCATAGCAGAAGAAAAATTCATGTCCCGTGCGGTGGAACTGGCCAAACTGGGAATGGGGCAGGTTGCCCCCAATCCGATGGTGGGTTGCGTGATCGTGCAAAACGGAATGATCATCGGTGAAGGATATCACCGGAAATATGGGGAGGCACATGCCGAAGTAAATGCCATCCGGTCTGTAAAAAATCCGGAATTACTCTGCCAGTCTACCATGTATGTTACACTGGAACCTTGTTCTCATTTTGGGAAAACACCACCATGTGCAGATCTTGTTGTTGAAATGAAAATACCGAAAGTAGTAGTTGGCAGCCTGGATCCAAACGAAAAGGTATCAGGTAAGGGTATCAAAAAGCTAATGGAAGCCGGATGTGAAGTGATAACAGGGATCATGGAGGATGAATGCCTGCGCATGAACCGCCGTTTCATGACCGTTCACCGGAAAAACAGGCCTTACATCATTCTGAAATGGGCCCAAACAGAAGATGGGTACATTGACAGGGCACGCGGGGAGGCTGAATTTGGTCAACCTACCTGGATCACCAATGATCTTTCGAGGATTGCCGTACACAAGATGCGGTCGGACGAAGCCGCTATTCTCGTCGGCACCAAAACAGTGCTGAAGGACAACCCCTCACTCACGGTTCGTGAGTGGAGCGGAAACCATCCCCTGAGGATGGTGCTCGACCGCAGGGGAATTCTGCCGGTATCCTGTGCCCTACTGGATCAATCGACGGAGACCATCGTTTTTACTGAGGCGGAGATGACATCGAAACCGAATCTCGAGTATGTCCGGATCAGTTTTAATTCCGGAATGCTGCAAGAGATCAATGCCTTCCTCAGCCAAAGGGGAATCCAGTCGCTATTGGTTGAAGGAGGAAAATCATTGCTGGAATCCTACATGCGTGAAGAGCTGTGGGACGAAGCCAGGGTATATATCGGAAATGCGAGGTTTGGCTCAGGAATCAAAGCGCCCGTTACCGACTGGATTCTGGACAGGGAAGAACCGCTCGATGACAGTCTGATGCGAATTTATTACAAATCAGGTAATTAGCTTTCCCGGCGACAACTATTGGCTATTGCATTGATCATAGCGGCTGGTTGTTCTTTCCCATTTTCAATACGCAATTGATGCGTCCCGCTTTTCTCACCCTCTCAATGTCGAATTGTCACAATTTCGAATTCACGATTCGTCTCTCCGTCTCGACAGGGATGGTATTGGCAACAAAAAGACACAGCATGCTGTGTCTCTACAGGTTCAATGGGCAAATTTGGGTCTCACTCCATCACATTTTCTCATCGTCATATTGTCGAATTTACCATCCATTTCTCCTTTTCTGTGTAATATGGCCCTTCCGTCCGAAAAGATGATCTGCCTTCTTTCAATAGGCTGGCGCGGACGGTGAACTCCTGGAATTACTTTCCAGGGGTTCACCGTCTGTGCCACCCCTGGCTACAAACAGTTCGCCCCTCCGGGGCTCCACCCCGGATTTTCCTTGCCCCGATCATTCGGAAACTGGGCAGCCACAAGGGCAGCCCCTACATTCGTTTCTCCGTCCCTGTGTCGACAGGGATGGCATTGGCAACAAAAAGACACAGCATGCTGTGTCTCTACAGGTTC
>JBAXUL010000127.1:0-10582 GCA_037129695.1 Prolixibacteraceae bacterium | reverse complement strand
CGAAGGCTATCAAAAAAAGATAAAATGATTTCATAATAATTGTTTTTTAAAATTGTAAGGGATTTAATAAATGTTGCCGGCTATTTAAAGTCTTGCTGACCTCGACTTGATTTTGAATTGGGTGCTCACGTTCCTGGTTTTCCGGTTTCCGGTGCGGAGTAAGTACGAAACGTACAACTTGCAATCAGGATTATAAGCGTATTTATATGGATGACTGATATTTAATTGTAATTAACAGTTACTGTAAATGGGGTAGCCGATGTGTAAACTCCGGCAGTTTGATTGGCGGCGACATTTAAGGTTGCTCCTACGTTCAAGATTTGTGATCCTGCTCCGTTTAAAACTCCTGTAGCGGATGGAGTACTTTCAAATGTCTCAACGGTCATTGTGCTGAGGCTTATAGGATCAGTAACTGTTAATGCGGCGGATGGAAGGGTGATAGCGTATGAATAGCCACCTGTACCTGTAACCGTAAAGGAAGCCATTGTAACTGTTCCTGCTGTTGCTGGAAGTGTAACACCTCCTGATGTTGTTCTGCTACCTCCTGTAGAAGGAAGAATTACTGTACCTCCACTGGCCGAAACTGCCACATTACCAAAATTCATATCTATAGTTTTGGTGAGGCCAATCGGTGTAACGATGGTTGCAGAGGCATTGGCAGTTTTACTAATCTGAGCCTTAGAAGTTGCTACGAATCCTGCGACGGCGATAAAAAGAATGAATAATTTTTTCATGGTGTTTTAATTTTAAAATGTTTATTTATTTATTTGTTTATTTAATTGTTGTTTTATTTTTTTGTCCCCACCGGTTTGCCGGTCACCGGGTAATATTTATTCTCGACTTTGATTACTTTTCCTTCGTTTAACAATTTCCGAGTGACGTATCCTAATCTTAATCTGCTTTGTCGGAGAGACTCTTCCATTTCTGTGATCTTAACACCGTCTGGTTTCGAGTTGATATAACTCTGTACAATCTCTTCCATCATAATAAATAATTTTCTGCACTCAATACAAGGTACTTTACAAACGGTGTGCCAAAAAAATATTAACCGAGTATTTAATGTGAAAATTGCGTTTAATGTATTGATATACAGCGCTAAAAAAAATTAAAATATTTTTTATTTTTTGATTATTTGAAATTTCATTCTTTCCATGGGTCCAGATTGAATGATTTTTGTTGGATGAAATGATACACCTGTGCGGACATTTGTGCGGTAAAATTGCAGGTGTAATGGAGGGTTCCATGATGGGTAAAGGGGTGGTTTTTGAACGCGACAGGTTCCCGGAAATAATATTACTCCCGTTGATACCTTATTATTCAGATGAATTATGCTTTAAATACCGACACGCGATACGGAAATTCCGTACTTTTTCATTTTCCGGATTAGGGCATCTCTGGTAATGCCAAGGGCAGCAGCTGCTTCAGTTTGGTTGTAGTTGCAGCTTTTCAGTTTTTCGCGGATCAGCCCCGGTTCATCGTTGGCCAACGGGGCTAAGTCTACTAAAGTGGTATGATTGTGCGAATTGCCATTTTTCAGAATGAAATCGCCCGGACAAAGCCTGTCGTTTTTACAAAAGATGATGGCACGCTCTGTGATGTTACGTAATTCCCGTACGTTGCCGGGAAAGGAATAGGCTTCCAAAGCCTGAATTACCTCCACAGGTATCTGGGGACTGACTTTGCCCATTCGGGAGGCGAATTCAGCGACAAAATGGTTGAGTAATGGTTCAATGTCCTCGGTACGCTCTCTCAGGGAGGGTATATGAATGTGCAGCGTATTCATACGGTGCAAAAGGTCAAGCCTGAATTTTTTATCATCCACCATCTGTTCCAGGTCGTTGTTGGTGGCGGATATGATCCTGAAATCGGATCGGATGGTGGAAGTGTCACCCACCCGGGTAACGACCTTCTCTTCGATGGCACGCAGGATCTTGGCCTGAAGATTCAAAGGCATATCGGCAATTTCATCCAGAAAAAGCGTGCCCTTGTCGCTGATTTCAAAGTATCCTTTTTTGTCGACGATGGCACCCGTAAAAGATCCTTTTTTATGCCCGAAAAATTCACTTTCAAGCAGCGAATCCGTTATCGCACTGCTGTTTACGGCACAAAACATGAAGTCTTTTCTCTTGCTCGAATAATGGATAATGCGGGCAATATTCTCTTTCCCAGTACCACTTTCGCCGGTGATTAATACATTGGTGTCGGGATATTGTGAAGCGAGTTGCGCCTGCTCGTAAACGTTCAGTATTTTTGGGGATACACCGATGAATTTGCGGTTAATCTTATCTTCCAGTGCTTTGGATATCAATGAATTTCGCTCTTCAGCAATGATCACACGGCGTTGAAGAAGCAGGTATTTTCTGGTGCGTTCGATGGCAATCTGAATGTCGATGTGGCGGAATGGTTTGCGTAAATAGTCGAAAGCACCGAGGCGCATGGCTTTAATGACGGTGTCCATGTCGCCATGCCCAGATACAATAATGACTTCAAGCAACAGGTGTTCCACTTTCACCTTTTTCAGGATGTCCAGACCATCGGCACCTGGCAGGCGTATATCGAGTATCATGATATCAATCTGGTTCTTGCCCAGGATTTCCAGACCATCGGCAACCGTATTGGCTTCGAATACAGTATGACCGGATAGATTTAAATATTCAGCCAGTTCTTCCGTAAAATGTTTCTCGTCATCGAGAATCAAAACGCTGATTTTATCCATTTAACCGACAAGTTACTCAAGTTTACACTACAATACCCCAAAAGTTAGTGAGGGCTACAACCAAATTTGAAGCGGATAAATCTAGCTGTACTATTTGTATAAACAAAGTAAATGGTATAATGTTTATGAAGAATCCGAGAATTTCCAAATTCTTCGGGTAACTATTTCCGGATTACCTGCAGTTTAATGGTGACTGTTGTTCCATTTTCCGGTTCGCTGCTAAAAGCGATTTCTCCATTCATTTCCTTAATGATTCCGAAAGTGATGGATAGTCCCAGGCCTGTGCCTTTGCCTGCCTCTTTGGTGGTATAGAAGGGTAGCATGATCTTTTCGAGATTTTCAGGTTTTATGCCCATACCATTGTCTTTTACTTCGACAATAATCTGATCGAAAGTTTGTGTGACATTGATGATGATCTTTTTATCCATCATCAGGGGGTCGAAGTCCGCCCTTTCTTCGATGGCATCCTTCGAATTGATCAGCAAATTAAGAATCACCTGTTCAAACTGGTAGGTATTCCCATAGACAGTAGGAAGCGCCTCCAAAGTATTCAGTTCTACCACAATCAGTTTGTTTCTGAATTGTTCTGAAACCATGGATATGGCATTCCGGATACTTTCGTTCACATCGAACATGGTCAGGATGGCATCGTCCTGACTGCGAGAAAAGACCCTTACATGGTCGATGATATTCTTGATGCGAAAAATATTTTCAAAAATTTTTTCTGTCTTTTTCTCGAGGTAACTCTTTGGCAGGGCGTCTTCCTTGGAGGCAGCCAGAAGCATGTTGTCAAACAGGATGGAGAGGGTATTGAGCGGTTGATTAATTTCGTGGGCAATGCCGGTAGCCATCTCTCCAAGGGTGGACATGCGGTCGTTGTGAATCATCTGACGTTCCAGTTTCTTGCGATGGGTAATGTCGTGTATGACGATCATGAAAGCGAAGGACTCCCCATCCTTGCCCTGAATCAGGGTTGTGCTGATTTCTGAAATAAACTCTACTCCAGCCTTGTTGAGGAGCTTGATTTCTACGCTTTGAACGAGTCCCTCTTCGATCGTTTTAATGTAAATCTCTTTGAAAGTTGATTTAAATCCTTGTGGCACAAACCTGTAAATGTGCCTTCCAATCAGCTCATCCTGGGTATTTGCACCATATAGTTCGATTCCGATTTCTGATACATCCGTGATAATTCCCCTTGTATCCACAATAATAATTCCTTCCGGTGATGCATTGAGCAAAGTCCGGTATTTCTCCTCAGATTTCATCAGGGCCTCCGCCGCAACTTTGTGCCGGGTAATGTCTTTGCAAAAGCAGAGATATTGGTTTTCGATCAACTTCACTCCGTGAAGGCTACACCATCGTATTTTGCCGTTTTTATGCCGAAATGGTAAATCTGCATTGGCCGTACCTGAATTGAAGAAATGCCTGAAAAAGACATTCCACTTTTCCCTGCTTGCCTCCGTGTACATGTCATGGAGGGTCATCCCAAGAAGTTCTGTTTTGTTGTAGCCGGTGATGTCGCTGATGGCTTCATTCATCTCAAGGTATTGACCTTCCTTGTTCATGACAAATACGCCGTCAGGAGCATGTTCCAGAAAACTCCTGAATTTTACTTCGCTATCGATCAGGTCAGTGTTGGTCCGGGAAAGATCGTCTTCAAATTTCCTCAAAAGTCCGGGTTCTTCCGGTAAATTTTTTTTCTGGTTGTAAAGCTCCAGGAAGACATTGATTTTACTCAGAAGAATACCTCTGTTAACAGGTTTGAAGATATAATCAACCGCTCCAGACTGGTATCCTTTCATGATTTCGACCTGATCCTGGTAAACTGCAGTCAGAAAGATGATGGGCACAATGGCGCCAATCCTGTTTTCATTGATTCTCAAGGCAAGCGTATAGCCGTTCATTTCGGGCATCTGAACATCCAGAATGGCCAATGCCAGTTTCTTGTTCCCGATGAGCTCGAGTGCTTTAAAGCCATTGCTGGCAGAAATAATATTGGCTTTTGCAGATCTGAGAACGATCTCCATGTAAGAAAGCATCTCTCTTGAGTCGTCAACGATCAATATGTTGGGAAGTTCCATTTTTCGATTTTGATTATTTTACAAGTTTCAAGGTGAAATGGAAAGTGCTTCCTTTGTTCTCCTTGCTTTCAGCCCAAATCCTGCCACCCTGTTTCTCAACAAGATCCTTGCATATCAGCAATCCCAGGCCGGAACTGGACTCTCCATCAGTACCTTTTCGGTTTGATTGCTCATTCAGTTGAAAGAGTTTTTCAATGATCTCGGTGTTCATGCCGATGCCCGAATCTGTAACTGAAATCGTTAATTCATCCGGGGAAACAGGTTCTGCCTTAATCACGATGATGCCACCGTTGTTGGTGAATTTTAATGCATTTGAGATGAGGTTGCGGAAGATCGTCTCTGTCATTTTCTGGTCACACCTGACCACGTACGACGCGGCCAAATCCATGGTAATGACGATGTTTTTTTGTTGAGCTGTTTCCAGAACAGATTTGATGCAATTGTTAATGATGGTGTTCAGGGAGGTTTCCTGAGGGGCGAACTCGAAATTGCCCCTTTTCAAGATAGACCATTCCAGCAGGTTTTCGAGTAACTGGAAAAGATTGGTGGCAGATAAGTGAAGCAATTTGGTTATTTCTTCGACTTCATTGATTGCCATGACACTGATGTCTTCCGAAAGAATTTCTGCCAACCCCATAAATGAGCTGATCGGACTCCGAAGGTCATGTGCGAGAATGGAAAAATACTTGTCTTTCTCTGCATTTATTTTCTCAAGTTCTGCATTCTTTTGCAGGTTCTCCGCCTCCGCCTTTTTCCTTGCGGAAATATCATTCACGGTAGTAATAAAATGGAGTGGATCCCCATTCTCATCCCTCAGCAAAAAGGTATGAATGTCAACCCAGGTAATGGAACCATTCTTATGCAGATATCTTTTTTCCCACCTTGCCGATTTTTCTTTGCCGGAGATGATATTTTCAAGGATCCGCCTGTTGATTTCAACGTCATCCGGATAGGTATAATCGGCCCATTTTTTGTTTTGAAGTTCTTCTTCCGAATAGCCGATCATGTTACAGAAAGCGGCATTGGCATTGAGTTTTCCTTCGATTGAGGTCATCGACATTCCAACCACTGAATGGGCAAACAGTTTTTTGAAAATTTCGTTTCCGGAGATCGTGTTAAGTAATTCCATTTTGTTGGATCATTCAGTTTGCATCGATGCGTTAGTGATTTTTAACTGGCCATTAATTCATTGGAATTGTAAAGGTAAAAGTTGTTCCCTCACCTTTTACCGAGGACATATGGATCTCTCCGCCAAGCAAAGAGATAATTCCTTTAACGATGGATAAACCCAGACCGCTTCCTTCGTAAACTCTGGTGGAAGAAAAGTCTTCCTGCATGAAAGAATCAAAAACGAATTTTTGAGCTTCTTCTCCTATGCCAATCCCGGTATCCTTGACAAAAAGGTTGATCAAGTTCTTTTCTCTTGTCATGCTGATTAGGATAGATCCCTGATCGGTAAATTTAATTGCGTTTCCTATCAGGTGGTTAAATATTTTGCGGATCAGATCGTAGTCGGAATAAACTGATAAATTTTTAAGTTCCTCCGGGATGATATATATGATGGATATTTCTTTTAACCTGCCTATTTCGATAAACTCTTCACAAGCTTCCTCTATCAGGTGGGCCATATTGAAATTGATGAGATGAGGCTCCAGATTTCCGGTAACTATCATTGAAATATCCAGATAATCATCAATTGTTTGAATCAGTCTTTCGCTGCTCTCTTGTACTACAGTTAAGAATCTATTTTTATCTTCCACTGAAAGGTGCTCATTGGCAATGATTTCTCCGAAGCCAATGATGCCGTTCAGTGGTGTTCTGATTTCATGGGAAATGTTGTTCATAAAGGCAGTCTTCAATTTGATGCTTGCATCTGCTTTGATCCTTGCCTCAATCAGTGATTGTTCGATGCTGATTTTTTCCTGTAAATTGGCCAGCATTCCCGTAAAAATTTTCAGCAAGGATATTTCTGAATCGAACCATCTTTTTTGATCCTTTGTCGATTCAAAGCCAACAAATCCCAGGCAATTTTTCTGGGACATCACAGGGATTGTTACGATGGACTGAATGTTTCGGGATTCAAGCAGAACACGTATCGGGTCTTCTTTGTCCAGTTTTCTCAGGTTATCTATCACGGTTGGCTCGCCTTTCTGGTGAAAAGTGGACCAATCGGAAATTCTGCTGATAGGCATTTGCTGCCTGGTTTCAATCAGGGGAAAAACGCCCTGATTGTGCCATTCATGGGTATTGGTCATTGTCGAATGCTCAAAATCATATCGATAGATACAGCATCTTTCAACGTCTATGTATGCTCCTATTTGTTTCAATGCATCATTGATCACATCATCAACCTCAGATGCTGAAATATTGATAAAACCGGACGCGAGCTGCATGAGGATATTTTGAAATCCCGACTGGTGCAAAAGATCCTGTTTCATTTCAAGCGATTCAGTTACATCACGGACAATCGCCAAAGCGTGGTAATCATCCAGCCTGCATATTCTTGCCTCGTAATGTTTAAGCCTTCCGGAGAAGTCCATCTCATATTGGAAAGTATTTAGCATTTTCGAATTCAGACATTGATGCAGTGTTTCCATGAGTACTTCTGCCTCCTCTGGTGTAAACAGGCGGCTAAGCGGAGCACCTATCACTTCTTCTTTTGTCAGAAAAAGCTTCTCTGTATCTGATGCAAAAAAGTCAGTAACAACTCCCTGACTGTTGATCACAAACATGATATCAGGCATTGCACTGATGACTGCATCCAATTTTGACGCTGCATAGTTTCGCTCCCGTTCAGTTTGGATCAGTTCAGAAACATCCTTAATCACAATCAGTTTCCCTTGTTTTATTTTTCTTGAATTTTCAAGTTCTACTATCTGTATGCTGAAAAAACTAGTTTTCCCGTCCTCAGGGTGAAAAACTTCAAATGGTCCCTTCCGGTTATTCTTAATAAAATCAAGCATTTCCGGCCAGCCCCCCAGTAAGTCCTGCATCGTTTTTCCCAAATCCTTTCTTGTGATGTCCAATTGCTGACCAACCGATAGATTATAATCAACCAAACGGTCACTGAGATCAAAAACAAGCACGCCATCAAGGATTTTTTCAAATAATTCAGCACGGACAATCGGTTCCAGATCAAAAAGCTTATACCTGACCAATGCGATGTAGATGGTGATTCCTGTCAGGGTAAATGTAAAGGAGACCGGGTCAATTCCATAGGGTACCAGGTGAAACTGGTAGGCCAGATAGCCAAAAAACGGAAATACCGATGCCATCAGAAGGGACCAAATTTGGATGCGGTGGATCTTTGCCGCACCTTTTAGCATTTTACCCAGAAGATAGAGGGAAAGTAACATCATCAGAACAACATATCCCTGATGGATGTAATACCAGGCACCTGCATTGAAAAGAAATGAAGGGAAAGGACCTTCTTCATTCAACCTTTCGTTGGTGTAGAACAAATGGTGGTATTCGTTCGTGCAAACCATTAATAGTGTAATCACAGGTATCGCAAGGATCAGCAGTTTGTTTCTCCTCGTGAGCCATCTGCTTCTTCCTGAAAAATGCAACGAAAACATGAAATAGAAAGCAGCGAGGAATGGTATGCCTAAGTATTCAAAGCGGTAGATCCAAATTAATTCCTGAAGGGTTCTAATTGAGATTTCAAATGAGTAAAAGAAGGAATATATAGCATTGGCCAACAAAAGAAGTACAACATATTTTGTTTGTGAGGAGTAATATTTGTGCCACAAAAATGAGCCCAACAGGATCATTATGAGAAAGGAGGCAAACGAAATCAACGCGAAAGGGTTGAAATAAAATGTAGTCACGGTTAGTCCAGTTTTGCATTCAAAATCTTCGTTAAATTACTAAAAAATCAATTCGTCGGTATTTGGTTTGCGTTAGCAGGAGATTTTTTGTGAATTAAACCAGAACTTTACCCGAAAGTATCCTCAGATTAATGATTAAGATCATTAGGTAACTCCGTTTGTTTCTTTAATTTTGCACTTTTAAACAATATAGTTCGAAAATTAAATATTTCATCTATGGATTTGCTGAAAAAGATCATTGAAAATGCAGTGAAGCTTCAGAATCACATTGTTTTGCCTGAAGGCAGGGAAATCAGAACACTGAAAGCTACAGAGCAGATTTTGAAGGAAAAAATTGCCCTAATTACGCTTCTTGGTAACCAATCTGAAATAGAATCAATTGCCTCAAAGGAGGGTCTTAATATTTCAGGTGCCAGGATCATTGATCCCGCAACTGATTCCAGCCGGAAAAAGTATGCAGAAATGATGGTTGAATTGCGCAGGAACAAAGGGTTAACCATTGAAAAAGCTTATGAATTGCTCAATGATCCACTGTATTTTGCAGTCCTGATGATCAAAGCCGGTGATGCTGATGGTGAGGTAGCAGGTGCAATCAATGCCACTGGTGATGTATTGCGTCCGGCATTTCAATATGTTAAAACTTTGCCTGGTGTTTCAGTCGTTTCCGGTCTGTTTTTCATGATTTTTAAAGATAAAACCATTGGCGACAATGGAATGCTGGTTTTCGCCGATTGTGCTGTCATGCCTGATCCTGATTCCCTGCAACTTGCGGAGATTGCAGTTACCACAGCCGCTTCAGCCAAAGCAATCGCCAATATTGAGCCGCGTGTCGCCATGCTTTCGTTTTCCACCAAAGGAAGTGCCCAGCACGAATTGGTGGACAAAGTCGCAGAAGCCACCAGAATTGCAGCAAAAATGAATCCGGATTTGCTCATCGACGGTGAAATGCAGCTGGACGCTGCACTGGTTCCTGAAGTCGGGCAACTTAAATCGCCCGGCAGCAAGGTGGCAGGAAGAGCCAATGTACTTGTGTTTCCGGGCCTTGAATCTGGGAATATTGGGTACAAACTGGTTCAGAGACTTGCCGGTGCAGAAGCAATTGGTCCTGTTTTACAGGGTATGGCTGCTCCTATCAATGATTTATCACGCGGATGTTCTGTGAGCGATATCGTCAACATGGTTGCCATCACATCGAACCAGGCGGGAGAAAAATAGGCAAAGGCTAAATTTGGGTAAGCACACAAGCGTGTCAGGTGAATTGGATGATAAATTGAGAGAAATCCAATTTCCGCGCATTTGTAACTTTATCTATATAACTTTATCCTTCCTGAATTTGTTGAAACTAAATACAAAGTACCTACATAATTAGAAAATTGCATGGAAGATATTATCAGAGAAGCCATTGAAGATTTTGGCCTGAGTAAAAAGCAGCAGACCCATACCCTTTTTTCAAAGATTGGTATCATCGGCTGCGGTAAGGACGGTCAGAATATTGCAAGGATTGCCAGTGCATATGGCATAGAGGTCATATTTATTGAGCTTTCCCAGGAAAAAATCAAATATGCCTATGAGCAGCTGGATAAAACGCTGGACAAGCGCATTGAAAACTGGGGCATGACCGAAGGCGAAAAGAAACTGATTCTGTCACGTATCAGAGGGAGTCTTGATTACAAAGACCTGAAGGATTGCGATTTTGTGATTGAAGTGATTCGTGCAGAGTCCAGCGCCAGAAAAATTACCGAACGGAAAGAGGTTTTCAAAAAGATAGAAAAGGCAGTAAGCAAGGATTGCATCATTGCCACCAATTCAACCACGATCATCATTACTGAACTTGCTTCAGAACTTGAACACCGTGAAAGGTGTGTGAGTCTGCATTTCTTCGTTCAGTCGCCTGATGCAAAAATTTGTGAAGTAGTCAAAGGGCTTTATACTTCGGACGAGGTGTACGAAAGGGT